>NZ_CANG01000933.1:0-5759 GCF_000309315.1 Sedimentibacter sp. B4 | reverse complement strand
ATACAGTTCAACATTTTTCTATAACAACTGTAGGGGAGGGTTACTGCCCTCCCATGTGTTTGTCACGAGAATGATGACAACAACCCCGTCCCCTTGACATCTGTGCTTTAACTCCCTTAACAGTTTCTAGAAGTTGTTCCATTCCACGCATTGATAAATACTGTGCTTGTACTGGTATGATGACACTGTCAGATGCAACCAAAGCATTTATAGTAAGATTTCCTAATGATGGCAGATAGTCAATTATTATATAATCAAACATTGTTTTAAATTCTTTAACAATATTCTTAAGTATATTTTCTCGGTTTATAGTATTTAACATTTTCACTTCAATACTAGATAAACCTATATCTGCTGGCAATAAATATACACCTTATGTTTTTATAAGATATTTACTTTTTCAATACTATAATTATAATCATTAATTCTATTTTCAATTAAATTTGTAATTGTATTATACAATTCATCTGGTTTAAACCCTAGTGAATATTGTCAAATTAGCTTGTCCATCTAAATCAATGAGTAACACCTTTTTATTAAGTTTTGATAAACTAATTCCAAGACTAATTGCTGTAATAGTCTTACCTACTCGGCCTTTTTGGTTTGCTATTGCTATTACTTTACACATATATCCTCCTTGTTTTTTGGAAACAAAAAAATAATTGCCTTTAAGTAACTATTAACGATTTGTGTTTCTTTAATTTTCAACATTTATATTAAAAAAGCTTACTAGCACCTAATCTATAATCAAAGCCTTTGCTTAGAATCAGGTAGCTGGTTATTAGATATAAATAAAATAATTTCATAATTAAAGGGCACAAAATTCATTCCCTCTTTAGAATCTGAATATTTTTCTTAAAGATGCGATTTCAAGACACGAAAGTCAAAAATGACAACGCACCCGTTAAACTTTGAATAAATGAAAAATCATATAATATTTATCTATAAAAAATGCAAATATAGCGTGCTTTTATAAATTTTTGAATGTTATTTCAAGTAAAAATGTGTTTTTCGTTCAGTCTGGTGTACACTTTGCACCCTCTGTCATCATACAAATCTATGTCCATACACAAATCACAGTATTATTTACACGCATAAAAAAGAGCTGTTGTGTTATTAAATAATCACAATGTATCAGCCCTTGCACCGTATCTACATCCATTTTCCTTAGCCACGCACCCCAGTCATTCATGTCTTAAAATACTACTTATCTAATAAGTTATATATATATCTTAGTCCAATGATACTAGATACTACAAGGGAAACAAATATATACTTCATTTCCATATGATTATCTCTTAGGAACACTATGTTATCGCAAATTATAGGTGTTAAGATTATCAATATAGCTACTAATAATTTAAATTTATTCCTATTATTCATGTTGCACCTCATAATTTAAAAATTTATAGACAATAGGTATTTATATACTATGATTCTATTCATCATGTTTACCTATAGAATTTTATAGAATTATTTTACCATTCCAGATCTATGACAATGATATGTCATAGATCTGGTAATTAAGTTTTATTCATCTAAGGCAGAAGAATAATAAGTTTCTTCATAGGATATATTTTTTAGATATCCATTACCATTTGAAACTGTAATCGTTGCTTCTCCTTTACCACCTAAATTTATTTTAACATCTCCAGATACGTTCATACTCCCCTCTTTATATACATCTCCTTGTATAAGGGTATAGAATTCTCTGCCAGAAATTAGCTTATACACCATTTTTCCTTGAAAACTACACTTAGCACCGCCTCCGGTATAAACAAACGGCTCCTCTAATGATACAATTCTATCGGGACTATCGGAACCTGAATATTGAAGACCTACCAACACTTGTGGTTGTAACTTGTAAGTAGTCAAAAAATTTTTAAAACTAATTCCATCCATTGTGAATAATTGATATCTTATAGTTATACTGTTAATTTCTACTGATTGAAGTTTTAAATTTTCTTCATGTTTTTTTTGGAATTCTTGAATTTCTTTTTCTTCATACCCGTTTTCATTCATATGTGCTATTATTTCATCATATGAGTAGGTTCTTTCTATTGGTAAAGTAGCCAACTCGTCAATAGGTACAGCTTCTACTAATGTATTTAAATCTTGAGCAAATGCCACATTTTGTAACATTAAAATAGTCATTATAAATATTGATGCTACTTTAGTTAATTTTTTTATTTTTTCCTCCAATTAAAGTTTTTATTTTCCCACATATTAACATCATACTTAATGATAATAATGAAATTGATAAGCATGTTGCAATACTTTTCACCCCTAAATTTACAAGCAATATAAACACTCCAAATTCCAAAGCTAAAATCATCCTTGCTTTTTTTCCATATACTTTTACTTCTGCAACATCTAACGGTTTGTTACTATCCTCCACCGGTGAGAGAATATATATAATCAGTCCTGAAATTATTACAATCGTTATACAAATAAAGTTTGTCCATGGTATAAACCTTATTCCCAAAAGCACCGTAACAATTAGTACTACAGAACTGATGTAACACTTTAGTTGTGTTCTTGCATGGTATCCTCCCGCGTATGTCCTGAGAGGTATGTATGTTACCATAAAGACCACGCTCTCCCATAGCATACCGAATATTTTTCCCACAATTAATATTGTCAAAATATTCAGGAGTATCAATGCTCCCTGTTGCAGTCCGTATGTATATAGCTCGCAATCCTCCGAGTCAATAATTTTATTTGACACCAGTTCATCTGTTACCCTTTGTATAATCTTACCTTGCATTAAAATCTACGCAGTTTTTCGGAACCTTTTGGAAGCCTCGGCTGATGAATCAAAAAATAACATGTGGTATTTACATTAAGAGCCGTTATCATCAGTGCAAAACTTGCAATTGCACTTCCGAATTTTAAAACCAATTTCTTCAAGGTTATCCCCCCTCAATTCACTTTTTTAGCTTTTGGTGCTTTAATATTAGCATAAAAAACTACTTGTGCGGGAACATGTTGAAATCTATATATATTTTTGTAGAAACTTAAGAGTTTTGTGTTTATTCTGACTAATAATTCAAATACATAAGCAATATTACTGTAAAGACATCTTCTGTATGTTCAATTTCCATCTCACCGTTATATTTGTCCAATACAAATTTTATGTTTTTAATGCCTATACCATGATTTTCCTTATCTTCATTGGATGTAATCAAGTTATCTCCGATATATTTTAAATTTCCATTATATGTGTTAGATATCTTAGTTATCAATCTGCCCCTTTTATACTTAATCTTTATATCCAGTCTTTTATCTTTTTCTAATTTCGAGCAAGCATTAATTGCATTATCTAATAAATTTCCCAATATTACTGACATATCAAATGAGGTAATGTTTAATTGTTCCGGTATATTTAATTCTAATGAAACAGATATTCCATTATGTACAGCTTCTTGAAGCTTATAATTGAGAATACTGTCGATTATGACATTGCCCGATTGTGCATATTCTTTTGCTGTAATAATTGCATCTGTCATTTGTTCAATGTGCTTCATTGCTTCATTATATTCATTTTTTTCAAATAGCAGCTTTAACACAGCTAAATGGTTTTTCATATCATGTTTAAATGATCTGGTTGATTTTAACGATACCTTCATAAGCTCAAATTGCTTCTGATAATAATTATTTTGTTGAAATAAACGCAACTTTTCATATCTTTCTTCTTGTTGCACACTTAGATTATCGTATAAATAAAAAACAAAGAAATTTACAAATAACAAACTAACTATAACAAAGACAATTTTATAAACATTGTCTGAGGCCATTTCTATTATAGTCAAAATTATAAATAATGACATAATGGGTATGAAAAATATAGCAAACCAATAACTGTATGGAATAACCGTCTTATTTTTTATGTTTTTATAATTATTTATAAAAAGCGCTGCAATATATAATAGTATTTTAACAATTATCACACCTGCTATTGAAGAGAATTCATTATTTTTACTAAATACAGAAAAATCCAAAAAACCGAACATTAAGGCAACAATACTTTCAATGGATATTAAGATTATGTAAATAAGCGAAATATTCAAAATCCTTCTTTTTAAGCTTGCCTCATAATTGAAGGATACTAAAAACAACACCATAATGTTACACACTAAAGTTACAATTGGAATGTTCAAAAATAAGTACATAGAAGTGAAGCTAAAATAATAAAGTGTATATGAAATGATTTCAATCTGTCTGTTCGAATCTTTCCTGTCAAAAAAAGCAGACATAAACTTATACATTATATATACATCAAATGTATTGGTAATAATGTAAAACATATTAAAATTACTAATATTCACTATATTTCATCCCCTTCATGCTTTAATTGCAATTTTCGTACCTCTGTTCTTTTTGACTGACTTATGGGCAAAACATGTGAGTTGGTCAGAATAAGCTTATCGTAATAAAACTCTGCTACATGATAATAGTTAACCAAGTATGACTTGTGAATAAAGAAGAATTTATGTAATTCAAGTTGTGAATGAATTTCAGATAAATTACCGTAAAATGTAATTTCATCTGTTGTTGTAACCATCTTTACCTGGCGATTATCACTTTCAAAATAGAGTATGTCTTTTATTTCTTTTTTACAAAAATTATGTCCTTGCTTATACTTAAAATAAACATCCAGCTTATTTAAAAGCTCCATGGCTTTATTTATCATTTCAATGACTTTTAATTTATCAATAGGTTTTATTAAAAAATTAAGAGGTCTTACATCAAAAAGCTCCATGGCATAATTTTCTTTTGAGGAAATGTAAACTATTTGTATATTTTCATTTTTCAGTTCATTTCGAATTATTCTTCCAAGCTCAACTCCATTAAGCTTGTTTAACTCGATATCAAGAAAAATCATATCAACACAATTATCACTTTTTAAAAATTCATATAATTCTTCACCTGAATAAAAAACATCAACTTCAATTTTTTCAGAAATTGATTTGCTGTAGTTTAATATGATATTTTCAATTTCAGAGCAAATAATAGACTCATCATCGCATATTCCAATTCGAAACATTAAATTCACCTGCCTACTTTTATATAATTAATTATACTCTAGTAATGCTGTTCAAACAATGAAGAAAATCTGTTCAGAAAAATCTTAATACACTTAATATTTCCGTTGAGCTGTAAAAAGTAAGAAAAGCAAGATTTTTGAATGACTTTTACAAACATGAATTAAAATATGTAATTACGTTTCTTTTTTTAATATTCCTTTATTTTGTCTTACTGTACACGGCACTCATTGCGCAGGAATACTTGCCGGAAACGGCTATTCGTCAAAGGGTAAGTACAAAGGAATTGCACCGGAAGCAAATATTCTTTCAGTGAAAGTTCTTGATGAAAGCGGAAACGGAAACACATCAGACATTTTATCAACAGTCCAGTGGATAATCGAAAATAGGGAGGTTTATAAAACAAGAATAATCAATTTTTCCCTGGGAGCCATTGCTCAGTACAGGGAAAGGAGAGACCCTCTGGTTAAAGCAGCAAACAGGGCTATAGACAACAACTTCATAGTTGTTGCAGCAGTAGGAAACAGCGGACCCATGAGAAACACCATACTGTCTCCTGCAACCAGCAGGTACGTCATTTCCGTAGGAGCACTTGATGACGGGCGCACAGTTGAAACAAATGATGATTCAATTGCGGAATTTTCAAGCAGGGGCCCAACCCTTGACAGGGTAAGAAAACCTGACCTCATAGCTCCCGGGGTAAACATCATGTCA
>NZ_CANG01000934.1:0-347 GCF_000309315.1 Sedimentibacter sp. B4 | reverse complement strand
ATGCCCAGCAGCAACGCGCCCACCGTGCCCTGACGGTTCCCCTTGCCCGGACGCCACCCTCCGATCACCACGGCCTGGGCCTTGCGGTGCTTGATCTTCAGCCAGGTCGGTGCGCGGCGCCCGGGCTCGTAGATCGACCCCCTGCGCTGGCGACGACGCCCTCCCAGCCGGAAGGCGAGGCTCGCGTCCAGCGCCGACGCCAGATCGCCGTCGAAGCCAGCCGGCACGTGGACGCGGGAGCCGCCTTCCTGCGGACCGAGGCTCTCCAGCAGTTCACGGCGCGTCTCGTAGGGCTGGGTCAGCAGCGACTGGCCGTTCAGGCTGAGCAGGTCGAACAGCATCAGCTA
>NZ_CANG01000935.1:0-7343 GCF_000309315.1 Sedimentibacter sp. B4 | reverse complement strand
GAAGACAGCTTTGATAGTTTATCACATCAGCTTTTCTTTGTCAAGAAGTTTTTTCTTCTTTTCAAAACTATCTATTATTTAGTTTTGCTGCGGTGTTCAACAGCTTTGTTAGTTTACCACAACCCAGTGATAAAGTCAACTGGTTTTTCACTTCTTTTTCGGTTTTTTTATTGATTGTTTTCTACTGAACCCGAAGTGCTTTTATATTCTAGCTTACTTATGTCTCTTTGTCAATCCCCTATTTCAATTTTTAGTCTCATTTTTTAAAATTGCTTTACGTTATCTATTATGCTTTAAATATAGGAAGATAAACAATATATAATTTAGTTTAATATGTAAATAAATGTATTATTTTGTTGAATTTTGAATGTATATATAATATAATTATTCAAAAGAACCGTTTACAAGCAGGGGGTGCTGTTTTGAAAAATAAAGAGAAAAAGCAATTGACTTCATCTGAGCTGTCGTTTTTCTGCATGCAGGTAGCAATGGTATTGAAATCAGGCATGCTTATTTCTGATGGTATTGAATGGATGTACAACGATATAGAGGAAAGTAACGTTAAAAATGCGCTTGGTGTTGTTCTGGATGAACTTTCAAACAAGGTACCATTATACAAAGCAATGGAAAACTCAGAATACTTTCCTACATATATAATAAGCATGAGTCAAATAGGAAGTGTAACTGGCAGGCTAGAAGATGTAATGACTTCATTGTCTGAATATTATGACAGAGAAGATTTCATAAAGGCCAAAATCAGGAACTCTGTATTTTATCCGTCCATGCTTTTTGTTATGATGTCTTTTGTGATAATATTGCTTGTAACTAAGATCTTCCCTATTTTTGAAGGAATGATTAAGGAGCTTGGAGGAGAGCTGCCAGGAGAGTCATCAGCTTTAATATCATTTTCTACAGGTATAATGGCAGGCAAATTCACAATGGCTGCGACAATTGCAGTGCTTATGCTCATTGCAGCAATATTTGTTCTTACAAAGACAAAAGGGGGCAAAAAGTCCTTCAATAAATTTTTAAGTTCTTTTGGTCCTACAAAGTCAATAATGAAGAAAGTCACTGCGTACAGATTTGCTTCCAGCATGTCTCTTCTTCTATCAAGCGGTATGAATATAGATTCATCAATGGATATTCTCCTTGATGTAACCGAAGAGCCTGAACTTAAAAACAAAATTGAAGAATGCAAAACTTCCATGAATTCGGGAGAAAATTTTCTTGATTCATTGTCAGGGCTTTCTATGTTTTCAAGCATGCACATACAGATGCTCAACATGGGTCAGCGCACCGGCGAAATGGACATTGTGATGAAAAAGCTGACAAATATTTATGAAAACGAGGCAGATCAGGCAATAAGCAATTCAGTTGCACTGATTGAACCGGTGCTTGTTGGAATTTTGTGCGTTGTTATAGGTTTTATCCTCATATCTGTAATGCTCCCTTTGATGAACATAATGTCATCAATAGGATAGCAGAAAGGAATGATACTGTGAGAAAATTAAAGCTTAAAATATTATCTGTTGCCATTGTATTCATTTTTGCAGCTTTCTTATACATGTCTGTAGACAACGCTCAAAAAGGCAGTGATAATGAAATGTATGAAATACTCACCGATGCCATTGCAAGAAGCGCAGTACAATGCTACGCCATTGAAGGCTTCTATCCTCCCGACATTGAATATCTGGAGGAAAATTACGGGTTGGTTGTGAACCACGACAAATACGTAATAAGTTACAATGTATTTGCTTCAAACATCATGCCTGAAATTGAAGTTTTCAACAAATAATCATCGTGAAAGGATTGTTATGAACTCAAAAAACTTTTCAAAACAGTTTTCTTTTCAATTTGTATTTATTATGCTACTTTTTCTCATCATTGTAATATTATCAGTGATGATTATTGTTTTAGGCAAAAACATATATGCAAACATCAACGAGGACAGAGACAGCAATTATGAAATACGGGTTTCACTTTCTTACATAGCTAATAAAATTCGTCAGTCAGACAAACAAGGAACTGTTGAAATAAGAAATTATGAAAACAATAACGCTGTTGTAATAAACGAAACTTATGATGATGAAAATTATGAAACATGGATTTATTTTTATGACAATGCAATTTATGAGATGTTCGCAGACGAAAACGCTACATTTCTGCCCGAAGAAGGCATGAAGATTGTTGATTGTGACAGTCTTGAAATTACTAAAATAAAGGATAATCTGTATAAGTTCGCTGTAAGCAGCAGCGCTGACAGTTCAGAACTGGTTTTGAACTTATACTCAAACAATTAGGTGGTGATCAATTGAAAAATAAATTGTCCATCAATCTCGAAGTTTCTCTTGTGGAAATCATTTTGTCAGTCTTGATTTTTGCCATAGCTGGAGTCATAATGCTTAACTGTTTTGCCTATGCAAAATACACGCAGGAAAAAACTAACGACAAGGTTGCTGCTTCATGGCTTGTTCAGTCGGATGCTGAAATGATTAGATCTGCCGATACTTTAGACCAGGCAGTCTTATTCCTGGCAAAAAACTATGAAAAAAAAGCTAAAGATGGAAGTTCAGATATTTACACCAATTATTACGACAAGGCTTGGAATCCTTGTAGCGAAGAAGAACAGGAATACATATTGAATACTGTTATCTCACTTGATGAAAAGGAATATGGTGAATTTATGGATATAAAAATAACCGCAGAGAAATCAAAGCCCTACCCCTTTGTAGACAAGGGCAAATTGACAAGTCCCGTTTATTCTATTGAAACCGGCAAGTTTTTTCAAACCCATGAATCAGGGAGGCAGTGATGGAAACCCACAGCAAAAGATTATCCAATGTTTCCGTCGGAATGGGCGGAACTTTAATCATCACCATATTTGTAGTTTTAAGCCTCACAATTTTTGCCACCCTTTCATTTACAACTGCTCATTCTGATTTAAAACTTGCAGTTAAAACCGAGAAAATATCATCAGATTATTATAAAACAAGCAGCAAAGCAGAAAGAATTCTTTCAGATATTTACAGTGCAATGATGGAAGCAAAAGAAAACATAAGTGCAGATTCTGCAGCAGACAAAGACAAACTATACTTTGACGCACTTTCAAAAAAACTTTCTGAATTTGAAGATGTTGATTATGTTTATGAAGAAGGAAAATTCACTGTTTATTATGAATCTTCAGGAGAAATGAACCAAAAGATAAGCGTTGGTCTAGAAGTTTTTTATGACAAAAAAAACAATGATCCTTATTACAAAATCACATCATGGAATCTTGCAAACATAGAGCTGCCTGTTTATGAAGAAGAAAATTATGATTTATGGGAAGGAATCGAAATTAAATGAAAACCATTGATATATTTCAATTAGCTATAGAAAAAAAAGCATCCGATATTTTCATCATTGCCGGAAGGCCATTGTCTTTTAAAATAATGGGTGACATTGTGTCTTATGACGACATTCAGCTTTCGGCCGATGACACTTATGGAATAATATATGACATATTTAAGGTTGCTAATCAGGAAAGTCTTGATGAGCTGTCAACAGAAGGAGATGTAGACTTTTCTTTTTCTCTTCCGAAGCTTGGACGCTTCAGAGTTAGTGCGTACAAGCAAAGAAATTCATTTGCTGCAGTCATAAGGGTTGTGCTGTTTGAGCTGCCGGATCCTGTCAAGCTTGGAATTCCTGATGTTGTTATGAATCTTCACTCCAAGACAAAAGGTCTTATTTTAATAACAGGCCCTGCTGGAAGCGGAAAATCTACAACTCTTGCTTGCCTCATAGACAAAATAAACACTGAACGCAACTGCCACATCATGACATTTGAAGATCCTATAGAATATATTCACAAACACAAAAGATCAATTGTGAGCCAGAGAGAAATATCAACAGATTCCAAAAGCTATATTTCTTCACTTCGCTCTTCGTTGAGGCAGGCTCCGGATGTAATGCTCATTGGAGAAATGAGAGATTTAGAAACCATAGAAATAGCCCTGACAGCTGCCGAAACAGGGCACCTGGTTCTATCCACACTTCACACTACGGGAGCTGCAAACACCATTGACAGAATAATAGATGTATTTCCTTCAAATCAGCAGCAGCAAGTGAGAATTCAGCTTTCAATGCAGCTTCAGGCAGTTATATCACAGCACTTGATTCCGTCTCCTGTACGTGGAAGAGCTGCTGCCTTTGAAGTTATGCTTGCAACAAATGCAGTATCAAACCTCATAAGAGAATCAAAGGTCCACCAGCTTAACAGCGTCATTTATTCCTCGGAAGGAAAGGGAATGAAATCCATGGACACAAGCATTTATGAGTTATACAAAAATGGAATAATCTCAAAGGAAAATGCTGTGCTTCATTCCATAGACCCTGACCTTATGCTGAAGCTTCTCAACAAGCAATAATTAAAGGTAAAATAAAACCCCTTTCGGGGTTTTATTAATTTAAAATTTCTTTTTTAATAATAAGGGCGGACACAATATCCGCCCTTACAATTTGGAGAAAAAAAGTTTGTCATTATTCTGACCCTAAATGGGGTTTTTTAATATTCAAATTGTTTTGTATAATACTTGCTGTCTATGAGTTTATTTGTATATTCCATCACTCTCGGGCTGTTGGATTGTTTTGCTGATGAAGCTATTGTGCTGTCCATGAGCTTCCATTGTTCACCGTCAAAATACATTTCATTCAATACTATCCATCCGGTTTCTTCAGTGTAAACTTCATTCCATGCATGGAATGCGCTTAAGTTTGAAGAATATCCTGTAACCAGTTTTGCCGGTATTCCTTCAGAGCGAAGCATCGACGCCATAAGTGAAGCATAATCAAAGCATATTCCCTTGTTGCTTGTTAGTATATCATCTACATTTGGAAGATATCCGCTTTTAACTGTCTTAGCCTTTTCATTGTCATATGCTATGTTTGAAATAACATAATCATAAATTGCATCCAGCTTTTCAAAATCTGTTGTTGAGTCCTTTGTAAGCTCAGCAGCCTTCTTTGCAGCTGCTGATTCTCTTGTGAAGTTCACAAGCTGGTTTGGCATAAGAAATGGCAAATTCTTGTCCTTGAGTTTTACTTCAATTGAAACGGTCTGTTTTGCAGCATACTTCGTTCCGCTTATATTTTCAAAAACCTTCACACTGTATGTACCATCTCCCATTTGAAGAGGATAGGTGTCGTAGTTTCCTTCTCCGTTTAAGTCGTATGTGTACTTTCCTTTGCCCTTTTCTATTATTACCTTCAGCTTTTTATTCGTAGGATTTAAATATTTAACTTTAATATAACCTTCTTGAGCAGCTGAAGCATCTATTTCTGATTTTGTGCTTTTATAAATGCCGTCTGCACCGAAGCAAAAAGCTGAAGAAGTCAACAACAGCATTATTAACAGGATAAATAAGGTTCTTTTTGTGCATTTCATATTTTTTAACTTTTTCATATGCTTGTCCCCCGCAAATAAAAAAAATTCGCAATGATGCGAAGCAATAGACTAAGTAAATGTACCTGAGTACAGCAACTGGCTGTCATACCATTTTCATGGGTTAGACCCTATAGCTTTGCGCCATTTTCTTTAGAAAATTTTGCCTATTTAATTAAGCTCATCATATCACTTGGGATAATAATTGTCAACAAAATATTTCCAATTTTGACATATCAGTTCTTACAATTTTCAATCAATATATGTATTTCTTAATTTCTGTATTTTTGAGAATGAAAAATTCTTAGTTTTAATAGTTTCTCCTTAATAAATCATTATTTCAGGCAATAAAAAAAACTCGTTTCAAACGAGGTTTCTTTATTGCGGTGAACCGCATAATTGGTGCGGATGAGAGGGTTCGAACCCCCACGCCGTGAGGCGCTAGATCCTAAGTCTAGTGCGTCTGCCAGTTCCGCCACATCCGCGCAACCAGTTGTTTGCTCAACAACAAAATTGATTATACTACTGTGAGCATGCTTTGTCAAGCATTATTTTACAAGATTTATTTTTGAATTTTACAAGTTTTTCAAAACTGTCTATTACTTCGATGTTATTGTTAAAAATTGAGGTTTGTCCTATGCATGAGCACACGCTTGTGGTATATGCTACAGGCTTGTTGAATGCATTTGCGAACTTCACTGTATGGGATGTTCCTCCCTTAAGTCCTCCCTCTATTACTATGATTCCTTCAGACAATGCAGCAATGACTCTGTTTCTGTCTATGAATGCATTTTTTTCTGCTTTTGCATTTGGAGGAAGTTCTGACACAATGGTTCCGCCATTCATCAATATCATGTTGTACATGGATTTGTTGTTTTTCAAAATATATAAATGACCTGCAGGAATAACGGCTATAGTCCTGCCCTTTGCTGCAAGGCAGCCGTTGTGTGCCGCTTCATCACATCCTGAAGCAAATCCGCTTACAACGCAGCATTTTTCTTCTGCAAGTTTTTCAGCAAATATGGAGCTTATTTCATACCCTTCCTGAGAAGGAGTCCTTGTTCCTACTATTGCTATATTGTAGTCATGATTGAGCAATTCAACATTTCCGTCCACATAAAGAATTAATGGTTTATCTTCAATCAGTTGAAGTTTTCTGGGATATTCCTTGTCATAAATGCTAATGATTTTTATATTTGCTTTTTTGCAGCATTCAAATATAGCAGAAGCATCACTTTCCACTTTTTCCAAATCAATATTGATTTTTTTTATTCCCATGTCTTTTATGAATTTTTCAACTTCAGAAAAGTTTGTCAAATTAACTTTCTTTGCTTCCATGAATTTCAGGATTTTGCTTATAGTCTTTCTGCCTAAACCATTAACGAGCTGCAGCCTTACTATATCTTCGTTGCTTATCATCTTTGATCCCCTTGTGATTAGTTTAAATCGGAAGTTTGTTTCTTCTCCCAGTAAGTTACCATTATATACGTTTCTACATTTTAACACAATATTCAACAAAAAAAAACTCTTCTTTATGGAAGAAGAGTTAAGAAAATTTAATTATTTATCCAATTGTTACTAAAGGCTCTCCCGTGCTCACTGTTGAAGACTTGGAAGTATGGATTTTATTAACAACTCCATCCTTTGGAGACACAATTTCATTTTCCATTTTCATTGCTTCAAGTATCAGAATAAGTTCTCCTGCCTTTACAGCCTGACCTTCTGTAACCTTTATATCAAGAATTGTACCAGGCATAGGAGCTGTCAAAAGCTCTCCTGAAACAGGTGATTCAGGTGTCTTGGGAGCTGGTGCCGGCTTTGGTTCCGGCGATTTTGGAGCCGGTACAGATGCTGCTGGTGCGGCTGTTGCCTGTACTGCTTGTGATTGTTGTACGGGAGCATATGTGAAACCACCATGTCCTGC
>NZ_CANG01000936.1:0-759 GCF_000309315.1 Sedimentibacter sp. B4 | reverse complement strand
ATTATTCCGAGGTAGCTCAATGGTGGAGCAACCGGCTGTTAACCGGTAGGTCGTGGGTTCGAGCCCCACCCTCGGAGCCATAAAAACATACATATCAGCAAAAGTTGATAAAATGATATATGAAGCCGAAGTGGCGGAATCGGCAGACGCACAGGACTTAAAATCCTGCGATCCTCAAAATCGTACCGGTTCGAGTCCGGTCTTCGGCACCAATAAAATCTTCGCGGGATAGAGCAGTTGGAAGCTCGTCGGGCTCATAACCCGGAGGCCGTTGGTTCGAATCCAGCTCCCGCTACCAAAAATAGTGGCGGCGTAGCTCAGTTGGCTAGAGCATGCGGTTCATACCCGCAGTGTCAGCGGTTCAAATCCGTTCGCCGCTACCAATATTAAAATAATTAAGGCCCTATGGTCAAGCGGTTAAGACACCGCCCTTTCACGGCGATAACCCGGGTTCGAATCCCGGTAGGGTCACCATTTAAATTAAAAGATAATAAGAAACAAATGGGAGCTTAGCTCAGTTGGGAGAGCATCTGCCTTACAAGCAGGGGGTCATAGGTTCGAGCCCTATAGTTCCCACCATTTGAATAATTACAAGAAAAATTGCGGCCTGGTAGTTCAGTTGGTTAGAATGCCAGCCTGTCACGCTGGAGGTCGAGGGTTCGAGCCCCTTCCAGGTCGCCAATTATGCTGGTGTAGCTCAATCGGTAGAGCAACTGACTTGTAATCAGTAGGTTGAGGGTTCAAGTCCTTTCACCAGCT
>NZ_CANG01000937.1:0-152455 GCF_000309315.1 Sedimentibacter sp. B4 | reverse complement strand
GATACAAATTATTTAAATTTGTATTTATATATAAAAAAATGTACTTAATTTTGTATTGACGATTGTATGACATCCATTTATAATTATTAGTAAATGTATTTATTATCGAGTGGAGTTTGTATTATTTAATATAAGGAGGTATTACCATGCTAGAAAACAGTATAGAAAAACTGATTGATTTGGATATTGAAAGCATCTACTTAGGTAATTTGTCTACTGTAGAGACTGACATTTATCTACCGTCAAAAGGAAAAAATGGAACAGCTTTTAACTGGCAATCTTCTCATGAATATTTACTATCGAAAGAAGGTAAGGTATCGCGGCCGCATTTTGGTGCCGGTAATAGGCAAGTTACATTAACATTAACTGCAAGAAATCAGGAATTAACAAAAACAAGGACATATATAGCAAATATACTTGAAAAAGAATATCCTTTTACAGTTGAATTTGTTTATCCAATTACTGTCTATACAGCGGTTGGTAAATTGCCTGATTTACCTTCTATTGTTGTTGCTTCAAACAATATTAATGAAGACGTAGTTATTTCTGTTGAATGGGAAAATGTTAAACCATCCATGGTTGAAAAGGAAGAAGAATTTGTTGTTAAAGGATTAGTAAAGGATGATGTTACGGCTATGGCCAAAGTAGTTGTTACTAATAACGAAAATGTAATGACTCCAAAACTAATTATGAAAAAACCAGTGCAAGCTTGTAATATAAAAGATGTTATTTTGCTGCCTCAAAGTGATTTTTACTATCAACAGCAAAGAGTGCTGGAATGTTTACTAAATGTTGATGATGAAAGTATGTTATATAATTTTAGAAGTGCAGCAGGTTTAAGTACAAAAGATGCAAGTCCAATGACAGGATGGGATGCACCTGAATGCAAGTTAAAAGGTCATACAGCAGGTCATTATTTATCTGCTCTTTCTTTGTGCTATGGTGCTACTGAAAATGAAAAAATTAAAGCTAAACTTGATTATATGGTCGATGAGCTTTATATATGTCAACAAGAAATGGCTAAGTGTCCAGATAAGTTTGCTTTTGGATTTTTAAGCGGATATGGAGAAGAACAATTTAACCTCTTAGAGGAGTATACCACTTATCCTACAATTTGGGGACCTTACTACACGCTTCATAAGATTATGGCAGGACTAAGAGACTGCTATATTCAAGGGGAAAACTCTAAAGCGCTTGGGATTTTAAAAGATATAGGTTTGTGGGTTTATAACAGGTTAAGTAAGCTTACAAAAGCCCAAAGAGATAAAATGTGGTCGATGTATATTGCAGGTGAATTTGGAGGAATCAATGAAGTTTTAGCTGATTTGTATATGATTACAAATGATGAACGATATATAACAGCAAGTAAGTATTTTGACAATGTTAAGCTTTACTTGCCAATGAAAATGAAGATTGATGCACTTGGAAATCTTCATGCAAATCAACATATTCCACAAATTATCGGCTGTTTGAGACAGTTTGATGCAACAGGAGAAAAAGAAAGATTTGAAATTGCAGATACGTTTTGGAGCTTTGTAACTAATAATCACATATATTCTATTGGTGGTACAGGCGAAACCGAAATGTTTAAGCCTGCAAAGCAGATAGCAAGATTTATATCAGAAAAAACAGCTGAAAGCTGTGCTAGTTACAATATGCTTAAACTTACAGGAATGCTTTATGAGTATTATCCTGAAACGAAATATATGGAATACTACGAGACTACGGTTACAAATCATATTCTATCTAGTGGAGATATTTCTGCTCCTACAGGTGGTAGTACATATTTTATGGGTGTAAATCCGGGTGCTCAAAAGAAATTTAATTTTTCAGAGAATACTTGCTGTCATGGGACTGGCTTAGAAAACCACTTTAAATACGGAGAATATATATACTCAAACTCTAAAGATTCATTGTATGTTAATTTATTTATACCAAGCAGGCTTCAATCAAGTGAGGCAGATATTGAACTGTCAACAGAAATTAATTCAACTAATTTTAATATAACCGTTAAAGTTAATAGTATTAACAGTAAAATTCTAAAAATCAGAAAGCCCTTATGGGCAAAATATATAGACGTAAAAATAAATGGCAAACACATAGAAGCAATTGTAAACAATGGATATTTTTCTTTTGAATTACAAAATGGAGTGATTGAGTTACAGTGTACCTGTAATGGATACTTATCAAAGTGTGTAGACGATGAAAAAACCGTCAGTGTTTGCTGGGGTCCTTATGTTTTAGCCGCAATATCAGAACAATCAGAATTTATTTTGTTTGATATAAATGATGAGACAGTAGGTCAAAAACTAATACATGATGGAAATTTGAATTTTGTAATGGAAGATTGTAGATTTAAGCCAATAAATAGAATTGATAAAGAGAAATATCATGTTTATGTAAAAATAAAATAATTATTATGGAGGTTCAACATGAATATTAACAATTATAAGTTTTGGTTTGTAGTAGGAAGTCAGACATTATATGGACAAGAAGTACTTGATACTGTTGATTCACGCGGCAAGGAAATGGCACAAAAAATGTCTCAATCTTGCAATTTGCCATGGGCACTGGAATATAAAGGAACTGTAAAATCTAATGATGAAATATTTGAAATTGTAAAACAAGCAAATACATCACCAGAATGTGCTGGTATTGTAACATGGATGCATACATTTAGTCCTAGCAAAATGTGGATAAATGGACTGGTAAATTTGCAAAAGCCTTATTGCCATTTTGCCACACAATATAATCGTCAAATACCAAATACAGAAATAAATATGGACTTTATGAACCTTAATCAATCAGCTCATGGAGATAGAGAGCATGGTTTCATTGCAGCCAGACTAAGAAGTAAAAGAAAGGTTATTGCTGGTTACTGGGAAGATGAAGATGTCCAGCTTCGTTTGGGCAACTGGATGAGAAGTGCTGTAGGTGCCTGCTTTAGTAAACAGGTTAAAGTTATGAGATTTGGTGATAATATGCGTCAGGTTGCAGTTACTGAGGGGGACAAAGTAGAGGCACAGATTAAGTTTGGCTGGCAGGTTAATACATGGCCTGTAGGAGAACTTGTAGAATATATAAATAATGTAACTCAACAACAAGTAGATGAATTATTGAAAGAGTACAAAGAAAAGTATGTATTAAACACCGATAATATTGAAGCAGTAAAATATCAGGCAAAATGTGAAATTGCAATTAAACAGTTGCTAGAAAGGGAAAATTGCACAGCTTTTAGTAATACATTTGAAGATTTATATGGAATGGATCAACTACCAGGCCTAGCTACTCAAAGACTGCTGAGCGAAGGGTATGGCTATGGAGGAGAAGGTGACTGGAAGATAAGTGCTTTAACTGCTGTTATGAAAGCAATGGCAAAGGACCTTAAGGGTGGTACAGGCTTCATGGAGGACTATACTTATGATTTAACTAAGGGGAATGAATTGTCTTTAGGATCTCATATGCTTGAAGTTTGCCCTTCATTTGCAGCAGACAAACCAAAGATTGAAGTTCATCCATTAGGCATAGGTGGCAAAAACCCTCCCGCAAGATTAGTATTTGAAGGCAAGATGGGTAATGCAATTGTTGTAACATTAGTTGATATGGGTGGACGATTCCGACTTATATGTCATGATATCGAATGTGTTAAGCCAATTTATGAAATGCCAAATCTTCCTGTTGCAAGACTTATGTGGAAAGCTACTCCTGATTTACTTACAGGGGCAGAAGCATGGATTATAGCAGGCGGAGCACATCATACAGTGCTAAGTTATGATTTAAATGCGGAACATATGGCAGATCTTGCTGAAATTTTGGGAATTGAGTTTGTTCATATTTCCAAGGACACTACTATTTCAAGTCTTAACAACCAGCTCTTCATAAATGATTTGGCATGGAAGCTGCAAAGATAGGTGTCAGTATGTATACGCAGTTAAAAAACAGAGTATATGAAGCAAATATGCTATTGCCTAAATACAATCTTGTAAAGTTTACATGGGGCAATGTTTCGGAAATAGATAGAGAAAATTCGATAATTGGAATAAAGCCAAGTGGTATTGAATATGAAGATTTAACTCCAAATGACATAGTAATAGTTGATTTAGAAACAGGAAAGGTGGTAGAAGGCAATTTAAAACCTTCTTCTGATACAAAGACTCATCTTGAAATATATAGAAATTTTGATAATGTGGGTGGTATTGTTCACACACATAGCCAATGGGCAACCATTTTTTCTCAAATAGGTGAAGAAATACCTGCCCTTGGAACTACACATGCCGATTATTTTTATGGAAATATACCTGTAACAAGATTAATGACAAATTTTGAAATAGATTCAAATTATGAAGAAAATACAGGAAAAGTTATAGTTGAGACGTTTAAAGAGCTATCTTATAATGATATTCCTTCTGTCCTTGTACATAGTCACGGACCATTTTCGTGGGGAAAAGATGCTAATAACGCGGTTCATAATGCGGTTGTTCTTGAAGAAGTTGCATTTATGGCATGGCATAGTCTTATAAATAAAAGTAATCTTGAAAACATGCAGCAAGAGCTTCTAGATAAGCACTACTTGAGAAAACATGGCAAAAATTCTTATTATGGACAAAAATAAATGGGGGGACTATGCTTAATAAAAATCTAAAGGAAATTATTTCATCAGGAAATATAAGCTTAGGAATTGAATTTGGGTCTACACGAATTAAGGCAGTTCTTACTGCTGTTGGAGCAAAGGTTATTGCAGAATCAAGCTACAACTGGGAAAACAAATTAATAGATGGCATATTCACATATGACCTAGAAGAAGTATGGATTGGGCTTAGAAGATGCTATGAAGATATAGCAAAATATGTAAAACAGGAATATGGTATTGAAATTAAGAATATTTCTTCAATTGGATTTTCTGCTATGATGCATGGATATCTTGTATTTGATAAACAGGGTGATTTGCTTGTTCCATTTAGAACATGGCGTAATACTATAACTGAGCAGTCTGCTCAGTTATTAAGCCAATGCTTTAAATTTAATATTCCGCAAAGGTGGAGTATAGCTCATTTATACCAGAGTATTTTAAACAAGGAAAATCATATTGCTAATATCGATTTTCTTACCACATTAGCAGGATATGTTCATTGGAAGGTTACTGGTGAAAAGGTTATAGGCATAGGTGATGCTTCAGGTATATTTCCTATAGATGAAACTACACTTGATTATAATGATAAAATGGTAGAACAATTTAATGAATTAGCTGAAGATGAGGGGTTCAATGTTTCACTTAAAAACATATTGCCAAAAGTGTTATTAGCAGGCCAATCAGGTGGCAGGTTAACAAAAGAAGGCGCATTGCTCATTGACCCTACAGGAATGCTTCAGGAAGGAATCCTGGTATGTCCCCCAGAAGGTGATGCAGGCACCGGTATGGTTGCAACAAACAGTATAACACCTAAAACCGGAAATATTTCTGCTGGCACTTCAATTTTTGCTATGATAGTCTTAGAAAAAAAACTGACTAAATATTACAGTGAAATAGATATGGTAACCACACCTGTTGGCCACCCGGTAGCTATGGTGCACTGCAACACTTGTACATCAGATATAGATGCTTGGGTAAAGATATTTTACGAATTTGCTAAACAAGCAGACAATAGCTTTAATGTATCAGATGTTTATAAACTTTTGTATCAGTCAGCATTAAATGGAAAGTTTGATTGTGGTGGACTTACATCAGTCAATTATTTTTCTGGTGAACCTGTAGTTAAAATTAATGATGGTATTCCATTGTTTATTAGGAAACCAGATGATGAATTTAATTTGTCTAACTTTATGAGAACACATATTTATTCTAGCTTTGCAACTGTTAAAATCGGATTGGATCTGTTATTCAATGATCAAGAAATTAAAATTAATAAGCTTTTAGGTCATGGGGGATTGTTTAAAATAGAAAAAATTGCGCAGCAAATGCTGGCAAGTTCACTTAATACTCCAGTAGAAGTTACTAACTCAGCAAGTGAAGGCGGAGCTTGGGGTATAGCAATTTTAGCAGAATATTTGTCACACAAAGAACAAAATCAATCTCTTGAAGAATATTTAAATAAGGAAATCTTTGCAGACACAAATTCAATAGTATGTTATCCAAATCAAGAGGAAACAGAAGGTTTTAATATATTTTTAGAAAGATATAAAAAAACATTGCAAGTAGAAAATTTTGCAGTTAAATTAATATAACAAGTTTATGTTTGTTTAAAAGGAGAAAACCATGTTAGAAAAACTCATTAGTTATATGAGAGAACAAAATTTAGATGGATTCTTTATCTCAAAGCCAGAGAATGTACGTTATATTAGCAAATATACAAGTGACGATGCATATTTGTTTATAACTGAAAATAAATATTATTTTATTACTGATCCAAGATATACAGAGCAAGCACAACTTGAATGCCCAGATTATCAAATAATTAATTGGAGAGAAAAAGGAAATACTATTGCTGGAACAGTCAAATCTATAGTAGAAAGCTTAAATTTAAGTAATTTTGCATTTGAAGGTGATACTGTAACCTATAATATGTATAGTGAGCTTTCTACATCGAGCTCGAAGCCAATTTCAGTTATAGGTGCAATCGAAAAAATAAGGGCTGTTAAAACTCCTGAAGAATTACGCAATTTAAGAGCCGCATGCCAAATTGCTGATAGAGCGTTTGAACGAATAATTAAGGATATTAAGGTTGGAATAACAGAAAAAGAATTGGCTTCCAGACTGTCACATTATATGGTTATGGAAGGTGCAGATACAAAACCTTATGGAAATATTTTAATTTCTGGAAAAAGAACTTCTTTGCTTCATGGAATTCCGTCAAATAAAGTAATAGAATATGGAGACTTTGTTCTGATGGATTATGGGTGCGGTTTTAACGGTTATCTTTCAGATATGACAAGAACAGTCCTGGTAGGAAAGGCCACTTCTGAACAAAGAGAGGTTTATGCATTAGAAAAGAAAATGTTAGAGGATGCTACTAAGACAATGAAGCCAGGAGCTTTGGCAACAGATGTATATAATGCTTCAATTCAAGCCATTAAAGATACAAAATATTTTCCATACCACTATAGCGGAATAGGTCACGGCATAGGATTGTTTGTACACGAAATTCCATTTATGAGTCCAAGATCAAGCGATGTATTAAATGAAAACAACGTTATTACTATTGAGCCCGGTATTTATATTCCTAATTGGGGTGGAGTCAGAATAGAAGATCAAATTTTAATAACTAAAGATGGCAATGAAAGTTTGACAAGCTCAACAAGAGAACTGATAGAACTATAATAACTAGCAGAAACTTAAAAAGAACCCTTATAATGGGTTCTTTTATGATGCGTTAAGATAGCCGATGTAATATTTATAAGCTTGCAGTTGTAAGGTAAGGTTCACAGATATATATTTAGAAAGTGGGATAATAACGTGAAATATGTCTTGAATAAGCAACTATGATAAACTAAATTAATTATTTCTTTTTTTTGAACATAGGCTCTTTTTATATTCCAAAGGAGTCATGCCTGTTTTATTTCTGAATTTTTCAATATAGTAGCTGGTACTGCCAAAACCGCAGTCATAAGCGATTCGACTGATTGCTAAATCAGAAAAAACCAAAGAATCTATACTTTTTTCTATTCTATAATCTATCACATATTCAAATATGGTACATCCCATATGACGTTTGAATAACCGACAGCATTCACTGCTGCAAAGATGAACCTCATCAGAAAAATCTTTTAGTTTAAGTTTATCTTTATATCGGTTATGAATCAACAAAAGCAATGCTTTTATGCGGGTTTCATCCATTTCAGATATAGACCTGTCAATAGGGAGCTTTTGATTCTGAATCATTATTATTTCTTTCCATACGGTAAGCAAACTTATTAGGATATCTAATTCATGACCATACTCGCCTTCTGTATATAGGCTATTCATTTTTGAAAATTGCAACAGAATTTGGTTTTCTGAAGCTATTTCAGGTGAAAAAATACAGTGAGTAAATGTTGAATTTTGAACAAATGGTCTTATTAGCCTTTGTTCAATAACATTTCCTGGTGAGCCATATAACAGCGTTGGGTGCATGTTAATACATACATATTTGCTATCCGGAATTTTATATGGCTTAATCATATGAAGGACATCCTTGTTTATAAAAAAACCTTGTCCGGGCTTTAGTATAATTTCTTCATTATTGGCGTAAAGCATAATACTGCCCGAAACAACATAGCAAAATTGCAGTTCATTATGCCAATGCCAGTTTACAAATCCCAAAACATTTTTATTAAGCTGTGTTTCATAAATAGCAAAAGGAAAATCTAGACTGCCATGTTGAGTTGTTTCCTTCATTTTTTGATCAATGTGAATATCATATACTTGCAAATTATCACCTCATAAAATCAAAATCAAAATAGCGATATTTTATAGTCATATTATTGTATACTACAAAGTATTTTGTCAATATAATTATATTGCAGATTATAAATAAAGAAGGAGATACTTAAGTGAGCATAAAACTATCAATAAATGAAGAGCGTTTTCTAAGCCGTCTTAAGGAGCTTGGCCAAACCGGTCGTGAGGCAGACAAGCTGACAAGGTTAGCAGTCTCTGATGCGGATAAAGCAGGACGTGATGCAGTGGTGGCTTGGATGAAAGAAGCTGGTTTAGAAGTTAAAATTGATCGCATAGGAAACATCTTTGGTATTTGGAGCAACCATGAAAACGAAGGGCGAGCTCCTGTCATGACTGGGTCGCATATTGACACTGTTATAAATGCAGGCATTTACGATGGTTGTTATGGTGTTATTGCCGGAATTGAAGTGATTAATACTTTACGTAGTAATGGGGTTGTTCCCTCCAGACCAATTGCAGTAGGAGCCTTCACAAATGAAGAAGGTGTGCGCTATGCACCTGACATGATGGGTTCCTTGGTATATGCAGGAGATCTATCAGCAGATGAAGCACTTGCATCTGTTGGAACTGATGGTACAGTGCTTGGTGAAGAGTTAAAGAGGATTGGATATTATGGTCCGGAAGAACCTGGATTTTTAAAACCTCATTCATTTATAGAACTTCACATAGAGCAAGGACCAATACTTGACAGTATGAAAATGCCTATTGGAGCAGTTGAAAATCTTCAAGGAATTTCCTGGCAGTGCATTACAATCGAAGGAGTTGCAAATCACGCTGGAACAACGCCTATGGCTATGCGTAAAGATGCAGGGCATGCAGCAGCCAAGGTTATAAGTTTTGTATGCGACAGGGCAAGCAGCTCAAATTCTGTTGCAACAGTTGGATGCATTGAATTTGAACCAAATGCTATTAATGTTATACCTTCTAAAGCAACATTTACAGTAGATTTGCGCAATCCAAATGAGGAAATATTAAAGAAAGAAGAAGCTGCACTTGCAGACTATCTGAAGGAGCTTGAAATCAGCAAAAATGTTAATATTTCTACAGAAAGACTAGTACGTTTTGAGCCTGTTATTTTCGATGAAAATATAGTAAAGCTGGTTGAAGATGCAGCAAGACAGCACAATCTGCAGTGCAGACGAATGACTTCCGGAGCTGGTCAGGATGCCCAGATGATGGCACGCATATGCCCTACTGCTATGATTTTTGTTCCAAGTGTGAACGGTATCAGTCATAATCCTAAGGAGTTCACACAAGGACATGATTTAGTAGCAGGAGCAAATGTATTGATGGATGTAATTGTGAAGCTGGCGGAATTCAAATAAATTAAAGAGACAGTCATAGGTTTTAATCTGCATGTATAGTAATTTATAAAAAACGATAAAATCTATATGAAACTATGATTCAGATATTACAAAAGTTGATTTGTGAAATGGAATTAAGTAAAATAATAAAGGAGGACTGTTGTGAATAATTTAGAATTAATAAATCAATTGGTTGAATGGAGACACTATTTACACCAAAATCCAGAATCAGCTTTTCAAGAGGAAAATACAGCAAAGTTTGTTGCAGAAAAATTAATAGAAATGGGTTATGAAGTTGAAACAGGAATCGGAAAGACAGGTGTTGTTGCAAGCTTAAAAGTTGGAGATGGTACAGGCGTTATAGGACTTAGAGCTGATATGGATGCAATCAACATGACAGAAAAAAGCGAAATACCATATGCCTCCAAGAACTGTGGTAAAATGCACGCATGCGGTCATGATGGACATACTGCTACATTGCTGGGAGCAGCAAAATTGCTTTCAGAAAGAAAAAATTTCAACGGAACAGTAAGATTGATATTCCAACCTGCTGAAGAACCTGGAAAAGGTGCACAAGCAATGATTGATGATGGTTTTTTTGAAAAATTCCCGGTAGATGAAATATACGGCCTTCACAATATGCCATTTCTTCCCGAAGGCACAATTCACACGCGTCCGCTGGGAATACTGGCAAGCGAAGATAATTTTGTTATTAAAATAAAAGGTAAGGGCTCCCATGCTTCGAGTCCTCATGTGGGAATAGACCCGCTTGTAACAGCTGCTCAGATAATAGTATCGTTGCAGACCATAGTATCTCGTAATGTTAATCCTTTAAATCAGGCAGTTATATCATGTACTGAGCTTCATACTGATGGCGTTCATAATGCCATACCTTCAAATGTTGAGATTTTAGGAGATACAAGAAGCTTTTCAAACGAAGTTCAAGAACTGATTGAAACAAGAATGAGAAGCATCAGCGAAGGGATTTGTCAGATGAATGGTGCAGAATGTGAATTTGAGTATACTCATGAGTTTGCACCTACAATTAATTGGAAAAAATGCGTGGATGTGGTTGCAAAAGTTGCTATAAATGTTGTAGGAGAAGATAATGTCAATATAAATTGCGAGCCTTGGATGGCATCAGAAGACTTTGGCAATTTCTTAAAATATGTACCTGGATGTTTCTTATTCCTCGGAAGTGGAAAAAGCACAGAAGTTTCTAAAAATATTCCGCTTCACAATTCCCAGTACGATTATAACGATGATGTATTATTGACTGGAGCGGAATTTTTTGCAGAGCTAATAAGGATACGTCTGCCACAACAGCAATTAGACGAAATCTAAAGCTTTTATTCGGAGGCAAGAAGATGGAAAAAATAAATGAAGTACATGGAATAAGTGTTGTTATCATCAATAGAACAGCAACAGAAAGACCAGTCTTTTTAAGTGAAGAAGAAGTAAGTGCTGCAAGAAAATTTCATTCTACTATCAGGTAAAATCAGAGCCTTTTTGAATAGATTTGTTTAATTAAAAATTATAATTATTTAACTTGTAAATATGTATGCTTTCAGTTAGACTTGATAAGTGAATATAATTAGAACGGATATAGCATATGAGTAAAAATTTGGATTTAAAAGAAGGTAAAATACGCAGTACATTAGTTAAACTTGCTTTGCCAATCATGGGCACATCATTTATACATATGGCATACAATTTAACTGATATTATGTGGCTTGGGAGATTGAGCACAGGAGCAGTTGCTGCAGCAGGAACAGCCGGCTTTTTCTTATGGTTTGGATCATCCTTAGTAATGATTACACAGGTGGGAGTAGGCGTTAATGTAGCTCAATATATTGGACGCAATGATTCTGAAAGTGCTAAAAAATATATTGCCAATGGATTTCAGTTGGATATATTCATAGCTTTATTGTATTCTTTGTTTCTATTTTCATTTAGGCATAATATTATAGGTTTTTTCAATTTACAAGATTCTGACGTAATTCAAATGGCAATAGAATATTTGACTATAATATCCATGGGAATAATTTTTCATTTTCTAAATCCGATTTTTTCAGCTGCACTTAACAGCACCGGAAACAGCATTACTCCATTTAAAATAAATACTATAGGCCTAGTTGCCAACATTATACTTGACCCGCTGTTAATATTTGGTGTTGGACCCTTACCTCAATTGGGCATAAAGGGAGCAGCTTTAGCAACTATAATGTCCCAATTTGTTGTTACAATATTATTTGTAATTTTGGGTAAAGCTTTTAATAATATTTATTCTCACGTATCATTACTTTCAAAACCAGATATGCAAATTGTAAAAAGTATTATGAAGCTTGGTTTTCCTCCATTTTTGCAAACAGGATTACATGCTGTAATTAACATGATTCTTACCAAAATAATTGCGCAATTTGGTCCTGTGGCTGTAGCTGTACAAAGTATAGGTTCTCAAATAGAATCTATTTCCTGGATGACATCCGAAGGATTCTCATCATCAATATCAGCATTTGTTGGACAAAACTACGGTGCTAAAAAGCTTGAACGAATTAAAGAAGGCTATAAGCAGGGTATACAAATTTTAGGCAGTATCGGTATTTTTACATCTTTGCTGCTGATATTTGCTGCTAAATTCTTGTTTGCAATATTTGTACCTAATGATCCCATTGCCATAAATGAAGGTGTTATATATTTAAGAATTTTAGGATTGTCGCAATTTTTCATGTGTGTTGAAATTGGAACGATAGGAGCTTTTAATGGTCTGGGTAAAACATTACAGCCAACCGTTAACGGTGTAGTGTTAAATGTATTAAGAATTCCATTTGCACTTATACTGAGTTCTACGGTACTAGGATTATCCGGTGTCTGGTGGAGCATCAGTATTTCCTCAATACTAAAAGGAATAATATTATTTATTTGGTTTAGATTTGTACTTGCAAAATTAAAAGTTTGATTTTTATAAACACAAAATACTCTTTTTTTAACATTCAATAAGGAGAAAAAAGAATTTTTTTGACTTGACAAATATTTTTTAGAGACATATTATGTAATAAAATATAAACCGTTGAATGAGAGTAGTAAACATATTAAATTAATTCCAGAGAGCTATTGCAGGTGGGAATATAGCATTAAATTTATGTTGAATGGACTCATGAGGGCAACCCGAAAGTGTGCGAGTAGGCGTTGACGGAAATCCTAACCGTTATGATGGAAGCATATGATGGTATGTGAAACTTGCTATTTGGGTGGCAAAACAGATAATAGACTTCTGTCCCTTTGGGATAGAAGTTTTTTTGTTTTATTAAAATAATTTATGAATGATATGTCATTCTAAAAAATTGTAGGAGGATTTGAATATGAAAAGAATTTTAACAGGTGACAGAACAACCGGAAAGTTACACTTGGGACATTATGTAGGAAGTCTTCAAAACAGAGTGAAATTACAAGATGAATATGATACCTTCATTATTTTAGCAGATATACAGGCGTTAACAACGCATTTTGAACAACCGGAGTTAATTAACAAAGGTATCTACGATGTAGCAATCGACAATTTATCAGTGGGATTAGACCCAAATAAGGTAACAATTTTCTTGCAATCTAAAATTAGTGCAATTGCAGAATTAACAGTGTTCTATTCAATGCTTGTTTCTGTAAATTCGTTGCGTCATAATCCGACTATAAAGACTGAGGCTAGGCAATATGGGTACGATGACTTAAGCTATGGTTTTTTAGGATATCCTGTCAGTCAAACAGCAGACATTACTTTCTGCAATGCTGATCTGGTTCCAGTTGGGGAAGACCAGATTCCTCACATAGAACTAGGAAGAAAAATCGTGAGAAGGTTTAATGATTTATATGGTAATGGCAGAGTTATAATCAAAGAACCACAAGCTTTAATCAGTGATACGCCTCGACTCATCGGTCTGGATGGAAATTCTAAGATGGGTAAAAGCCTTGGTAATGCAATATATTTATCAGATTCTGTTGAAGATGTAAATAAAAAGATAAAATCAGCAGTTACCGATAAAAATAGGATAAGCGTAAAAGATAAGGGTAATCCAGATATATGTACAATAAGTAAATATCATAAGGCATTCAATCATGAAGAATATGATAATATTTGTGAAATGTGTAAAAACGCCAGTATTGGTTGTGTTGCTTGTAAAAATGATTTATCAAAAAAGATAAATCTACTCCTTGAACCATTTAGAGAAAGAAGAGCTTATTATGAAGAAAATACTAAAGAAGTCCGGGATATTATACTTACTGGCAGCCAGAAAGCAAACATGATTGGAAATGAAACTGTTGAAATGGTTAAAAAGGCTATGAGTATCCATATATAACAGTATGACTTTCTCCCTACTTTAATTATAACAGACTTTTGAAGGAAGATAAAGACTATTCATTTTTTTGTCCTTCTGCTAAAATGGTTTAAAAGGATATGGGAGGAATATATTATGAATACTACTAATGCAAAAGAATGCTATAACGCTTTATTAGCACAGAAGCTTATTGAGGAGTTTAAAAAAAGAAATATGGAAGGACTTTATTGCGCGTCTAAAGAAGAAGCTCTTAAAAAAGTTTTTGAGATGATTCCTAAGGACAGTCTAGTTTCCTGCGGAAGTTCTGTTACACTTGATGAAATTGGTTTGCGGGCTGCATTAAAAAACGAAGGATACAATTTTTTAGATCCTAAAGACGCACAAGCACAAGGTGCTAGTGCTATGGAGAAAATTGCCCACCAAGCATAAAGTGCTGACTACTTTTTAATGAGTTCTAATGCCATATCAGCTACTGGTGAAATGGTAAATGCAGACGGCATTGGCAACAGGGTAGCCCCACTTATTTTTGGACCGAAAAATGTCATAGTAATAGCAGGAATCAATAAGGTGGAGCCTAATTTAGAGGCAGCTATACTTCGAGTCAAAAACTATGCTGCACAAATGATATGTTTGGCATTTAAGAAGGACTACTCAAATTTTGATGATCTTTCTAAAGTAGCGGAAGGTAGCTGTAATCAGCTTGTAATTACAAGTGGATCAGTGTTTAAAGGACGAATTAAAGTAATAATAGTTGGAGAAAGTTTAGGGTATTAGACTTACGATACTGAAAAATTAGGGTTTCGTTTTTTGATGGGAAGTAGGAGAAAGAACTTGAATAGCATGTTTTGGCGTCGGAGAGCTGTTTAAAATATATTTTGGGGATTTATTAAATATAAAGAAAGAAACAAATGAGCGCTAATAAGTAAGCAATATGTATTTAACCAATTGAAAAGGGGCACTGACTGCAATATGTTGGTGTCTTTTTTAGTTTTTGTTTTCAAATTATAATAGATTATTGTTTTTTTCTTTAATTTTAAGTATGATATAATCGAAGAAAAATCGAAATTTATATAGGAGAGAAGACATGAATACACTTGAATTTGCGCAGCTAGAAGATTTGGAAATATGCAATCAAATTATTAATGCAGGAAGAGATTTTCAGAAAGAGCAAGGCTTTGTTCAGTGGACAGATGATTATCCTAATAAGGATATAATCTACAATGATATAAAAAATAAAAAGGGATATGTCGTAAAAGTTGACGGCGTAATTGCTGGGTATATGTGCATAGACTTTGATGGCGAACCAGCGTATGAGGATATTAAAGGAAAGTGGAGAACAGAAGAACCGTATGCAGTTGTTCATCGAATGGCATTTAATAAGAATTTTAGAGGAATGGGGCTGGCGGGAATAACGTTTAAGCTGATAGAAGAGATGTGCATTCAAAATAGTATTAGAAATATTAGAATAGATACAGATTTCCCTAATGAGCGTATGCAGCATATTTTGAAAAAGAATGGTTATGAAAATTGCGGAGTCATTATTTTTCAGGGGAGTGGAAAGTTAGCATTTGATAAATCATTCTAACAAACTTCAGTTTGTCGGACTTTTATTCGCCTCGAAATGATTAAATAAATTTAAACAATTGAATTTTTTAAAAATTAGAACGTATATTATATACAAAATTCTCAAGCTGTTCTACAGATTCTTTTTCAATTTTTTCATTCCGATAGGGATTTGATTGCGATCCAGCAATAATCCAAGGCCGACAATAGGATATTTCTTGATTTTTTACTAGATCCCCTTCTTCTAAAATGATCCTCTCTGTCAATTTCAAAGTAAAAGTTTTTACAGTCTAAATAGGATTTGGAAACATTCAATCCAAAAACATGTTTGTCTGTACAGTAAATATCTCTATAAATTTTTATAATCATTTCCAAGGAAGAATAAACAAGGGAAGATAGTAATTATAAAGATCGTAGTTGAAGTCATGGTAAAGTATGTTGAACTTGTTCTCAAAGATTTATGGTAGCAATTTCTAAAAGTAGGTATTATCACAATAAATTATAATTATAAAAAGGCAAGACCTTGAAACAGCAAATATTTATTGTCGATTCAGGGTTTTTGTTATTTTTAATAAAATTATAATGCAGATATTGAAATGTTATGAATAAAATTTTGCTTTTATATATAACTTATTTAAATGGAAATGTTAACAAAATAGCGACAAGTAAAGTAAACACTTTAAACTATATTGAATTGACAACGTTTTTTCTGTTGACAATGGCAATATCTCATAGTACAATAAAGCAAACATTATAAAGAGGTATGTATGGCTAATATAAGTTTTTTTAATAAAAAGTATAATAAACTTACAAAAAAACAACAGGAAATATATGAATATATCATAAGCAATTATGAAGATGTTGTTTTTTTATCTTTAAAGGAACTATCAAGGCGTGCTAATGCATCGGAAGTTTCAATTTTGCGATTATGTGAAAATTTGGGGTTTAAAAATTTTATTGGATTAAAAGAAGCTTTACGAGGCTATGAAAAAAACAATTTAAATTTTAAAGATATTGAATATATGGCTCGACATTCGTCTGATTCAAAACAAAAAATGAAAAGCTTATTCAAAATGATTTGTTTTCTTGAACGAAAAAACGTTGAAGATATGATAAAAGGCGTAGAGGTTGACAAGATTTTTGAATGTGCAAATGAGCTGCTAAATGCGAATGATATAACTATTTTTGGCCATAATGCGTCAAAAGCCTTGGCTGATTATTTATCCAATAAGTTAATCTACTTAAGATTGAAAGCTTCATCAATAAAATTAGAGGATAATGATGCTGTTAGGACTGCTCTTGCGAGGGTTGATAGTAATGATTTCATTATTTTATTTTCCTTTCCACCTTATCATATACCGACCATAGAAGTAATAAAGTTTGCTAAGATGAAAGGTGCAAAAATTATAACTATTACTGATAGTATGAATTCACCCGCTATCACAGAAGATGGATACAATTTCCTATGTAAGACTGAAACCCCATTTTTTTACAATTCACTTTCCATGCCAATGAAATTTATAGAACTTCTTACATCGTTTATTGCAATACAGCTTGGAGAGCAGTTGGACAAAATTGTTAAAGAAGAGTTGTTGGTAAGTCAATTTATTAATGAAAATAAACAAGTTTCAGAAGAAACAGTAAATTATAAAGATTATATGAGCTGATGTTTATGCTCTAAAGAATTGTGGTTGGAAATATTGCCATTTTAAAAATAAAAAATTACGGGGATAGATCAAATGAACTTTTCAGGAGAGAATGCAAGGGATTTATATAAATCATTAGAACGAATTTTTCGACCGCAGGAATGCACGGATATTTTTCCAAGGATTGGCATACAGCATCACAATACTGATTTAGTAAAAAAAATTTATACCTCAACATTTGCTTCTGAGAAAGTAATAAATGAAGTTTTGTCAAGGAATGAAAAGGATATTATGATTTTTACACATCATCCTGTTCCACCTAAAACAAATGAGAACTTGGCGTATCCGGATATACCAGACCATTTAATACATAGAATGAAGGAAAATCGTATTAATCTTTTTTCTTACCATATCCCTTTAGACAGGCACAGCATATTTTCTCCAAGCTATACCCTATCCATAACATTGGGATTAAAACCATATGATACATTTTATCTTCAAAACGGTGTATATATGGGGGAACTTTGCTATGGAGGTTATGGGAATGTAGCTGACTTGTGCACAAGCTTGGAAAAAATCTTGGGACATGATGTAAAATTATATGCTTACGGCGACAAGGAAATTAAAAACAAACGTATTGCGGTTATGGCTGGCTGCGCAAAACAAGACATATATGAATTTCTAAAAAAACAAGGCATTAACACATTTGTAACAGGCGTGACGAACAAGGAAGTCTTTTGGGTTCCCAAAATACACGAGCTCGCTGAATGTAACGAAATTAATATTATTGGAGGCACGCACTATTCAACAGAAAAATTTGCCTTAATATCCATTTCGAATTGTTTTATAAAACTTGGGCTACCATGCGAATTCATAGAAGAAAAGCCTAATATGAGTGATATATAGAAAGGTGAATCATCGCATGTTGTTATATATTATGCACATCCTTTTATTTTATGGGAAGGAGTCAGCAATGATAGTACAAACATGATAATACTAAGGTTCATAATAAAAGGATTAGATATAAGTAAATAATTAGAATACAAAATAAAAAAATAGAAAGTATTTTTAACGGAGTGTGAGACATGTATAAGTATGTATTTAGACGCGTATTGATGTTGATACCTGTAATTATTGGCGTAACATTCATTGTATTTTTTATTTTGAATCTTTCACCGGGAGATCCGGCAGCAATAATTTTAGGTGACCAAGCAACTGCGGAAGCATTGGAAATGAAACGTGAAGAGTTGGGATTAAACGACCCGATATTTGTTCGATATGGCAATTATATGGTGAATTTAGTACATGGAGATTTAGGTACATCTTACAGAAACAATTTAGATGTTTGGGATCAAGTAATACAAAGATTCCCTAATACCTTTATTTTAGCTGTAATAAGTACACTTATAGCATTATTAATTGGGATACCAACAGGGATAACCTCTGCGTTAAAGCAATACTCAATGATGGATAACATTTCAATGATTATTGCTTTAATAGGTGTTTCTATGCCGGTCTTTTGGTTAGGATTAATGTTAGTAATATTTTTCTCATTAAATTTAAAAATTTTACCTTCACAAGGCATGGGCGTAGGGTTTATACCGCTTATCAAAAGTTTAATATTACCTTCATTTAGTTTGGGAGCTATGTCTGCGGCTGTAATTGCAAGAATGACTAGGTCATCTATGTTGGACGTAACTCGTCAAGATTATATTAGTACTGCAAGAGCAAAAGGGTTATCTGAAAAGATTATAACAAATCACCATATGCTAAAAAATGCTATGATACCTATTATAACTGCAGTAGGGTTACAGTTTGGAACGCTTTTAGGAGGTTCAATGCTTACAGAAACTGTTTTTTCCTGGCCTGGAGTTGGACGACTTATGATAGACTCAATAAAATCTAAGGATATTCCGCTGGTATTAGGATCGGTTATTTTCCTTGCAATAATGTTTACAGTTGTAAATTTAATTGTAGATATAGTCTATGCATTTGTTGATCCACGTATAAAGTCACAGTATAAGAGAAAGTAGGTAATCACATGGAAAAAGTTAAAAATGCAAATAAAGTAAGTGAGCAACGTTCTTTATGGGAGGATACCTGGAGAAGATTCAAAAAAAACAAAATGGCTATGATTGGATTATACTTTATGATTATACTTGTCATAATAGCGTTTGCCACTATAGTTATAGATATAGCAACAGGGCAATCTTTTTATAATCAACATATAATTAAACAAGATTTACGCAGAAGATTAGAGGGACCCAGCCCTGGGCATATTTTCGGATTGGATGAATTTGGTCGAGACGTATTGATGAGAATGCTTTGGGGTACACGTTATTCCTTATTTATGGGGACAATAGCAATTGTGTTATCTTGTATTGTCGGAGGAGTTTTGGGAGCTGTCTCAGGTTTTTATGGAAAAGTGACAGATAATGTAATAATGAGGTTAATGGATATTCTTTTAGCTATTCCTTCCATGCTTTTAGCAATAGCTATAGTTGCTTCGCTTGGAACAAGCTTAATTAATGTTCTAATAGCAATCGCAGTATCATTGATTCCAAGATTTGCACGTACAGTACGTGCATCAGTTCTTACTGTTAAAGACCAAGAATTTATTGAGGCAGCAAGAGCAATTGGGTGTAGTGATTTTAGAATTATTCTTAAGTATATTATTCCAAATTCACTGTCTCCGTTAATTGTACAGTTTACTCTTGGAATTGCTAGCGCAATTCTATCAATAGCAGGGCTATCATTCTTAGGGTTGGGAATTCAGCCTCCAACACCAGAGTGGGGCGCGATGTTATCAAATGCAAGAACTTATATAAGAGATGCTTGGCATGTTACGGCAATTCCCGGGTTAGGCATCATGTTTACTATACTTGCACTAAATCTTGTTGGTGATGGGCTTAGGGATGCACTAGATCCAAGACTAAAAAATTAATAAATTGGAAAGGTACGATGATATGGGTAATTTATTAGATATTAAGGACTTAACTATATATTATGAAACAGATGATGGTATTGTGCAAGCACTAAATGGCGTTAACCTTAAATTGGGCGTAGGAGAAACTCTTGGTTTAGTCGGTGAAACCGGTGCAGGAAAAACTACCTTGGCACGAGGTATAATGGGACTTGTACCAAATCCTCCAGGCAAGATAGTAGGAGGCCAAGTTTTATATGAGGGTAAAGATTTAACAAAATTAACAAATATGGAAATGCAAAAAATACGTGGGCAACATATTTCGATGATTTTTCAGGATCCCATGACCTCGTTAAACCCTGTCTTAACGGTTGGAGAACAAATTATGGAAGTTATAATTAACCATAATAAAATAACAAAGGCAAATGCGAGAACATTGGCCGAGGATATGTTGGAGAGGGTGGGTATTCCAAAAGAACGATATGATGAATATCCTCATCAATTTTCAGGAGGCATGAAGCAAAGGGTCGTTATTGCTATTGCATTGGCTTGCAATCCTAAAATTCTTATAGCTGATGAACCAACTACAGCTTTAGATGTTACAATTCAGGCACAAGTTCTTGACATGATTTATAAATTAAAATCAGAAAACAATACATCCATGTTGCTAATTACGCACGATTTGGGGGTGGTTGCTCAAAACTGCGACTATGTAGCAATTATATATGCAGGAGAAATAGTGGAATATGGCTCATTAAAAGAGATTTATAAAGAAACAAAACATCCTTACACTGAAGGATTATTTGGCTCTATTCCAAGTTTAACTGTAAATGTGAACAGGTTGCAAGCTATAGTTGGAATAATGCCGGACCCAACAAAACTGCCTAAAGGGTGTAAATTTTATGATAGATGTAAATATTCAAAACCTATTTGCGCAGAAAAACTACCAGATATGGTTCAGCTGAGTGAAACTCATAAGGTTAGATGCATTCTTTACCAGTAGAAAAGAGGATAATAATATGATTGAAAATGATGAATTATTAAAAGTCGAACATTTAAAAAAATATTTTGATACGCCAAGCGGACTTTTACATGCTGTAGATGATATGAATTTTTCTATTAAAAAAGGCGAAACCTTAGGGGTAGTTGGAGAATCTGGATGTGGAAAGTCTACAATGGGCCGTGCAATATTAAGGCTTCATGAACCAACATCCGGGAAGGTATTATATAAAGGTGAAGATATCATACAATATAATAAAGTTCAAATGAAAAATATGAGAAAAAAGATGCAAATAATTTTTCAAGACCCATTTGCTTCTCTTAATCCAAGGATGACCGTTAGTGAAGCAATAATTGAACCTTTAATGGTACAAGGGATTTTCCTTAAGTCAGATAAAAAAGGATTAAATGCACAAGTTGATAAAGTAATGGAGTTGGTTGGTCTTGCCAAAAGATTGATAAATACATATCCTCATGAACTTGATGGAGGTAGACGTCAAAGAATTGGTATTGCCAGGGCATTAGCCGTTAACCCTGAATTTATAGTATGCGATGAACCTGTTTCAGCTTTAGACGTATCAATTCAAGCTCAAATATTGAACTTAATGCAGGATTTACAGGACGAGTTAAATTTGACTTATATGTTTATAACACACGATCTTTCAGTTGTAAAGCATTTTGCAAACGATATAGCGGTTATGTATTTAGGTCAAATGGTTGAGAAGGCCCCTTCAAAAAAATTATTTGAAAATCCAGTTCATCCATATACAAAGGCTTTACTTTCTGCAATACCAGTGCCAGATCCTGATTATAAGATGGATAGAATATTTCTTAAGGGAGAAATAACATCACCTATTAATCCAAAGCCTGGATGCCGTTTTTCAAAAAGATGTCTTTATGCTACTGAATCTTGTATCGGTGGAGATATTGCAACTAAAGAAGTGGAACCGGGACATTTTGTAAATTGTGTATTAGCTTAAATATGGTAGAGACTGTAAAACAGTTTTTATAAAAATTACGACAAGGAGAAGTATATGAAAAGACAATTAAAAAAACTCGCATTATTTGCAATGATTGTTGCTATGTTGGTTATGATGGTGGCTTGCTCTCAGAATGCGGATAATACTCCGGCAAACAATGACGAACAACAAAGCGACAATGGACAGCAAAACACAGAAAAGCAGTACAAAGATACATTGGTTTGGGCACAAGGAGCTGACATAACATCTTTAGACCCTCACCAAGGTAAAGAAACAACAGCGGTACAAGTAACAGATCAAATATTTGACACACTAACAGTGGTAAATGCGAAAACAGGTGAATTGGAACCTCAAATTGCTGAAAGTTGGGATCAACCTAATGATACAACTTATGTTTTTCATATAAGAAAGGGTATAAAGTTCCATGATGGTTCTGAACTTACAGCTGATGATGTAAAATTTTCCCTAGACAGGGCAATTGCTTCTGCTGCAGTTTCTTATATTGTAGACTTTATTGATACGGTTACAGTTATTGATAATTATACTGTTGAGGTAAAATTGGATGCGCCATATGCCCCTGCATTAAGAAATCTATCGGTACCATTTTCTGCTATAATTCCTAAAGCAATAGTAGAAAAAGATGTGGATGCCTTTATTAAAAACCCAATTGGCTCAGGCCCATACAAATTTGTAGAATGGAAACAAGGGGATTCTGCAACACTTGAAGCTTTTAATGATTACTATGCTGGGGCGCCGGCAACTAATAAATTAGTAATGAAAGTTATACCTGAAGCTGCACAAAGAACAATAGCATTGGAAACTGGTGAAATTGATTTGGCGTATGATATAATACCTAATGACTTGGCTAAAATTAGAAACAACCCGGATTTAACATTATTTGAAGCTCCATCATTAACATGTTACTATATTTCTATGAACACAAATAAGAAGCCATTTGATAATGAGAAAGTTAGAGAGGCCATAAACATAGCTATTGATAGGGATTTAATAATTGACACAATTGCTTCAGGTTCAGGTGAAGCAGCAGATGCCATAATTGCTCCAGCAGTATACGGTTATTTTAGCCCTGGTAAATATGAATACAATCCTGAAAAAGCAAAACAATTGTTAGCTGAAGCTGGATATGCTAATGGCTTCGAAACAAGTATCTGGGTAAATGATAATCAGATACGTATAGAAGTATGCCAGGCTATTCAAGCAATGTTACAGGAAGTTGGCATCAAAGCAAATGTTGAGGTTCTTGAATTTGGTAAATTTATTGCTGATTCTTCTGCAGGAAAACATGATATGGGATACTTTGGATGGGTTACTTCAACGACTGATGCTGATTACACATACTATTCTTTAGAGCATTCTTCACAAAAAGGTGCTGCTGGTAACAGGTCATTTTTGAATGATCCTGAAGTTGATAAATTGATTGAGAAAGCAAGAACTAGTACAGATGAAAGTGTTAGATTGAAAGCTTATGAAGACTTATCAATTTTACTTAAAGAAATCAATAATAATGCACCTATATATTATTCAACAATAACTGCAGGTGCTAGTGCTAAAGTTGAAGGGTTTGTGATGGATCCTATAGGATATCACAAGTTAACAAACGTAAAAGTAGCAAAATAATTCTAAGTACAATCCTACTTTATGTAGTAGGATTGTACTGTTAAAACAAGAAGGAGGAAGAATGATTGAGATTATCAAATTTAACATGGCCTAAAGCAAAAAAATATTTTGATGAAAATGATATGGTTATAATAGCAATCGGAAGCATTGAATGCCATGGCAGACATTTACCTTTAGGTACAGATACATTAATACCGGATAAAATATTAGAACTTATTGAGGAAAAAAGTGATGTATTAATTGCGCCTACTATCCCATATGGTGCTTGCCAATCGTTGGAGGATTACCCTGGAACAATTAATATTGATAATGAGGTATTGTATCAATTTTTATATTCAGTTATAGACAATTTATATAGGCATGGTGCGAGAAAGCTCTTAATATTAAATGGGCATGGAGGAAATATAAAAGTTATAGAAAGAATTGGATTATCATTTGAAAAGAAAGGTGCTATGGTCGTGATGCTTAATTGGTGGCTCATGGCATGGGACATGAACCCAAAATGGAAAGGTGGACACGGAGGTGGAGAAGAAACTGCTGGTGTAATGGGTGTTGATCCATCTTTAGTAGATGAAGAAGAAATAGGCGGACCATTAGAGTTAAAAAATATTAGTGACAACTTAGTAGCAACCGGGTTTAGAACAATTCGTTTTAAAGGAGTAGAGTTTGAAGTGCTAAGGAATACACCGAATGTTACTGAAAATGGTTGGATTGGTCCTGACCATCCTAATACCGCAACAGTGGAATGGGGTAAAGAAATGCTTCAGACAACTGCTAACTATATAGTAGATTTAATAGAAGAATTAAAATTAGTAAAACTATAGAATTGGTGAATAACATGGATAAAAAAAATACATTAAAAATGATTGCTGATATATCTAATGCAAATGGAACCTCGGGCTTTGAAGATTTAGTGGTAAATGAATTGCGTAAATATTCAAGTGATTTAGGTACAATAAAAGAAGATACTCTTAGGAACTTGTATGTATATAGGAAAGGAAATAAAGGAAACAGGCCGATAGTTCAATTGGACGCTCATAGTGACGAAGTTGGATTTATGGTACAAGCAATTAGACCAAATGGAACATTGCAAATAATACCTATAGGTGGGTGGATAAACAGCAATATACCTGCTCACAAAGTTTGGGTTAGAAATTCTGAATGTGAATATATATTAGGTATTACTTCAAGCAAACCACCTCATTTTATGACAGAAAAAGAACGAAGGAATCCATTGGATATTTATGATATCACAGTTGATGTTGGTGCTACGTCAAAAGAGGAGGCTACCGATAAGTTTAAAATTAGAATTGGTGAACCTATTTGCCCGGCAGTATCTTTTGAGTATATTGATGAGCATGATTTAATGATAGGAAAAAGTTTTGACTGCAGGTTAGGGTGTGCTTCAATTATTAGTACGCTTAAGGAGCTTGAAAATGTCGAATTGAATGTTGATATAGTAGGTGCTACTGCTTCGCAAGAGGAAGTAGGTGTTAGGGGCGCCACATTGACAGCAAATACAGTTAAACCTGATATAGCAATAGTATTTGAAGGCTGCCCAGCTGATGATACTGTTGTTCCTGAGTATGAAATACAAACTGCAATAAAAAAAGGACCCATGTTGAGACATATTGATTCAAAAATGATAACTAATCCTCGATTTCAACGTTTTGCTTTAGATTTATGTAAAAAGAATAATATACCGGCTCAAGAATCTGTAAGAAAATCCGGTTCTACAAATGGAGCTGCAATTCATTTATCAAATAAGGGGGTACCAACAATTGTTATAGGAATACCGGTTCGATATGCTCACACTCATTTCGGCATATCTTCATATGAAGATTATGCTAACGGAGTGGCTTTGGCTTGTGAGATTATAAAAAGTTTAGACGTAGATGTGTTAAATAAATTTTAATTTTCAAATATAATTATATAATTATAATTTTATAATGATTCAAAGGGAGAAACGCCATGAGGTTAGAACATCATTCATAGATGCAGATACAAGAATATTTTTAAAAAAAAGATATTTTTATAGTACCTCTTGGGAGTGTGGAAAATTATGATTCACATCTTGGCTTGGGAACAGATTTCATAATACCTGATAAAATTGTAGAATTGCTGGAAAGAAAAGTGGATATTTTAAGCATTCTGGTTATGCCCTTTGGCATGGTTGACCATCATATGAATTTTCCTGGAACATTTTCTATAGGGCATGAAGGTTTGTTTTTAATAATGACAAAAATAACAGAGTAATTATTTAATTATGGTGCAAGAAGAATTATATTTTTAAATGGGCATGGTGGAAAAACACCTGTTCTTAATAGAGTTGCATTAAATAAGGTGTATTATAATAAATATAAAAAAGTGGTGACACCCGCACACCATTTATAACACGTGCCGCCATCGGTAGCGGCAACTGGAGGTCCATATGAATGAGATTGGTGGTTTTTTTTGTAATGAGGAACTAAATGAAAATAAAAATAACTTTTTAAAAAGCATGTGCCCTATTGATGGTGATTTGGCATATTTAATGTCCGGTCGTTGTGGCATATACTATGCATTAGAGGATCTTAAATTAAAGGATAAAAAAAGAATAGCGTATTTACCGGCGTATACTTGCGAAACCGTAATAGCCCCTTTTGTGAAATCTGGTTATGAACTGGTGTTTTATGATATAGATAAAAATATGAAACCAATTTTCAACAATGAATTGATTACAAAAATCAGTGTAATTTTAATATGTGGATATTTTGGATTTTGTTATTATGACAGGAATTTTATTAAACTATGTTCAGAAAACGGTGTTTCAGTGATAGAAGATACAACTCATTCCATGTTCTCAAGAAATGGCATTGACCATAATTGTGATTATATTGTCGGAAGTTTGCGAAAATGGATAGGTATCGCATCAGGCGGATTTGCAATTAAAACACATGGAAAATTTACATTTGGCCTATTAGATTCTGATAAAAATCATATTGCTGCCAGAAATTTAGCCATGAGCATGAAAAAAGAATATTTAGAGCATTCAGATTCCGATAATTTACAAGAAGCAACAAAAATATTCTGGAATGCTGAAATGAATTTACGAAAAGTATTTAACATATATAAAAGTGATGAAGACTCCATAAAAGTAGCAGAGCATTTTAATGTACAAGCTTTGGTTGAAAGAAGAAGGGCTAATTATCAATATCTCATTGATCATCTGAAAGAAAATTTAAATTTCACATTAGTATTTCCTGATCTTGATGATGATTCTGTTCCAAGTCACCTTACAATTTATTCAAACAAAAGATCAGATTTACAAAACTATTTAACAAGTAATAAAATCATTAGTACGATTTATTGGCCTATAAATGATTCAGTAAATTTAGAATCATTCCCAAATGCTAATTACATATATAATAATGTTTTATCGATTTCTTGCGATCAAAGATATAATGAAAAGCAGATGCAATATATTTGCGATATTTTAGAAAGATTCGAATATAATTTATAAATAAATTTCAAAAGAAAAAAGCCAGTTTTAATGAAATGGCTTTTTCTTTTTATTAGAGTGGATATATTAAAAAAGTAAAATATTGTTTGTTAAACCTTTATGTTTATAGCTTTACTTTCTCAAACTTTAAAATAAAATCTGCTTCATAATTAACAGTTCTTTCAAGCATTTCTTTACCCCATTCAGCTGTGCATCAAAAAAGGAATAAATGTTAAGACAAGAATGCAGAAACTAACTACATATTTGACGAGCTAAAATACATAATTTCACCAATATTATACCAAGCAAAAAAGTTCTTGTCTACGTTAACAATATTATGCAGAGAATATAATAGCAATATAATAATTAGGACATTTTTTATTATAAAAGAAAGTAAAATGTAGTTATTATATAAAGAAGTTATGACGTAAAAACATTGAAATTAAAAGAAGTGTTAATTACATATTACATCCTATCACTTGGGGAGGTAAAGCTACTCGCTCAAAACATAAAGAAGCACATGAGATTGGGAAAGTTGCGAAATATAGTTAATTAACATATAAGACTCTGGCCAATCAGCGTGTCTTTTGTAGTATTTTTGCAAAGTTAATTTATATATAAAAAATTAAGGGCAGCCATACACTATTGTGTAGGTTCTGCCCTTTTACTTTTACTTTGTCCAGCCAGCGTTTACTAAGGTTACAAATAAAAAAGACAAGATAAATTTATCTAGTCTTTTTTAATCGAAGATTATCTTAATATTTTCCATGTGGCTAAATATTGGCTAAATACATTTTTAAAGTATGCATTCAAACCTTGTAACCACTGCAATTAGTGAGCCATGAGGGATTCGAACCCCCGACGAACAGATTCGAAGTCTGCCACTCTATCCCCTGAGCTAATGGCCCGCGACTAATAGATTATATTACAAAGTCGTGATAATTTCAATAGTTTCATAATAATTATTTTAAATGTTGAGAATAGTAATTTTGTTATGAAATAATTTCTAAAGGCAAGAGGTAAAATACTTGTAACTTATCAGTATTTTACCTCTTATAATATCAATATTTTTTCTTAAGCCATAAATAGCTTACATAGTAAATTAATAACTGAACGCATACGGCATACCCTATTATTGTACTTGCTTCTGGAAATTTTAAAATCCTCAAGATAATAAGTGCAATTGCTTCAATCAAAATTGAATAATAAAATGTCATGCTTCTAGCTTTTTCGGCCAAGAATCTGTTTCTTTCATCATTGTTTTGTACATTCATTTTTTCAGCATAACTGTCATCATTTTTATAACGATGTAATTGAGTCAGCCTTATGATTGATATTACTATAAAACCAACTCCCATACCGCTCCAATATGTGTCCAGCAATCCGAAAATTTCAGATGCAGCAAATAGTGATATGCCCAAAATCATGATGAATCCAAAATAAATTGTTCTGTTTTTAATTTTATTCATTATTTTCCTCCTCATAAATAAAAATATCTTCGATGTCCATTGAAAAGTATTTTGCTATTTTAAATGCAAGCAAAATTGATGGATTGTATCGTCCGTTTTCCAATGAACTAATTGTTTGCCGGGATACCGACAGTGCTTTGGCCAAATCTTCCTGATTTATCCCTTTTTCATTTCTTATTTCTTCTAACCGGTTTTTCAATTGTATCACCTCCAGGTAAAGCGTGCTTTACATGCATGAGCACGTTTTGTAAAGTTAACTTTACATCTATAATAACAGATAAATTATGCGATGTCAAGCTAGCTTTACATTTATTTTATAAAAAATTATTAATAGACTTTGTTTTAATAATTTATTCATGAAACAATATTCAATTTATACTCATGGAGAACTAAGAAAAATTTAATTAATAATAGACGTATTTTGCGTTCTTATGGTATACTGAAGTGTGCAATATTAAATAAATCGATATTTATGGTCATAATTATTATGCTGAATTTTGAATATAATTTTAATTTATACAAGCTATAAGTTTATATTATAATATCAATTTACAAGGAGGTGGTAAAATGTATTTGAAGGAACAGACATATGTCTGTACTCTAGCTGAAACCGGAAACATTTCTAAGGCCGCTGATCAGCTTTTTATAACACAGCCTGCTCTTAGCACTTATATCAGCAACCTGGAACAGAACTTAGGAGTACAGTTGTTTGCAAAGGTAAATAACAGATTTGTCCTGACATATATAGGAGAAAGGTATGTGGAGAAAGCAAAAGCTATGCTCAAGCTTCAGAATGAGTTCAATCTGGAACTAAGTCTGTTTGAAAAAGGTGTCAACGGCAGGATAAGAATTGGAGTTCAGGCCAGGAGATCTCCATTTATTGTTGCTGACATAATATGCCTTTTTAAACAGACACACCCCAATATCGAAATAGTTTTCTATGAGGGAGTAATATTCACATTAGAAAAAATGATAGAAGAAAACAGGCTGGATTTAATTATCTATACATGCCTTGAAAGAAAGCCTAACCTTGTGTACGAACGCATTAAAGAAGATAAGATTCTTGTTGCAATCAACAGCTTAAGCAGTTTGAGAAGCAAGACAAACTGGAATGAAGCAGACAAGTACCCGTGGATAAGCATAGAGGACATTAAAGATGAAATTCTGATACTTCCACATAGGGGTCAAAGTCTAAGAGATATATGTGAATTGCTGTTTAAAAGCGAAAAATTCAAACCTAAGAAAATCATTGAAATTAGAAACATAGAAACTATAATATCTATGGTTTCAAGAAACCTGGGAGTCGGCTTCAACAGGGAAAGCTACGCTGACAACATGAATCCTGCAAATGTAATGTACTTGAATATAAAGCAGGAAAAAACACCTTCTGAGCTTGTCATAGCTTATACGAAAAACAGCAGCCAGATACCAAATTTCATGAACATAGTGGAATCTATAAAAACATTGCTGCTAAATAAGTAAAAGTAATAGTTGCTATAATATTGAAAACATTTACAAAATTTTTTTTCCATTATAGACTGTTAGTTGCTTAGCTAAAACATATAAAAAGGAGTTGTTATATTGGAAAAAATTAAAAAAGGCAGCTTTAAGATGCCGCACTCATTGGTAATTGTAGCACTCGTAGTTATTTTTGCCGCAGCTATGACCTGGATTATACCCGCAGGACAATATGCAAGGGTTGAAAATGCTCAAGGAATGAAAGTAATAGACCCAAACACTTTCGAGTACGTTGAAAGCTCACCCGTAAACCCCTTAAAAATACCGCAGTTTGCTGTTGAAGGTTATCTTAAAACTGCAAATCTTATTTTCGTTATACTGTTTTCCGGTGCTGCTTTTGACGTAATAACCACTTCAGGTGCATTGCAGTCATTAATAGCAATGTTTGCGAAAAAGTATTCAACTAAGGAGTCTGTTTTCATACCTATATTGACACTGGTTTTTGCTTTGATCTGCACTACTCAGGGTGTTAATACATTCATTGGATTTGCACCTATTATGGTAATGATTGCAAGAGGGTTTGGTTTTGACTCTATTGTAGGTGCAGGCATTATTCTTCTAGGAGGTGCTGTAGGTTTTTCAACCGGAACGCTTAATGTAAGCACAACAATAGTTGCTCAGAAGATAGCTGAAGTACCGCTGTACTCCGGAATAGGATACAGGACAGTGAGCTTTGTGGTGTTCTTTATCATAACCAATATATACCTGGTGAAGTATGCAAAGAAAATAAGACTAAATCCTGAACAGAGCCCAATGTATGATTTAGACAAACAAGAAAGCATACAGGGCAATGCTGATAGTTTTGATGAGCCCATGACCACAAGAAAGTGGATGGTAATACTTACATTATTTGCTGTTTTAGGAGTTATCGTTTATGGCGGAATCAAGCTTGAATGGGATTTGGAAGAAACAGCAGCTGCATTTGTATGGATGGCAATAATAGCCGGAATAGCAGCGGGATATGGTCCAAGCAAAATTGCAAAGTGTTTTGTAAACGGTTCCAAGAGAATGATTGGTGCTGCCTTGATAATAGGGCTTGCAAGAAGTGTATCTAATGTGCTCACTGCAGGTTTGATAATGGATTCAACAATACATGCCTTCGCACAGGCTTTGGGATCAATCCCGAAATATATGCAGGGTCCATTCCTATATATAGCAAACATAATAATCAACATGTTCATCACTTCAGGAAGCGGACAGGCTGCAGCTGTAATGCCTATATTTATTCCATTGGCTGATATGATTGGAATGACAAGGCAGACATCCATACTTGCCTTCAATTTTGGGGATGGATTCTGTAATTATATTCTGCCCACATCAACGGCTCTCATGGGAATATTAGGTGCATCCAACATCCCTTACGACAGATGGATGAAGTTCATGTGGAAGCTGTTCCTGATTTGGGTTGCAACAGGCAGTGTCCTGATGTTAGGAGCTCAGATCATTAATTTAGGTCCAATTTAAGGAGTTTAAATGAAAGAAAAATTATTTGATAGCATAAATGCTCAAAAATGTAAATTAATTGAAATAGCAGATTATATTTTTGATAACCCGGAATTGTCTTTTAATGAAGTAAAAGCAAGCAAGGTTCTCGAGGATTATCTGGAAGAAGAAGGTTTTATGGTTGAAAGTGGATTGGGAAGTCTCAATACCGCTTTCAAAGCAGTATATGAAAACGGACAAGGAGGTCCAAACATTGGACTTCTTTGTGAGTACGACGCCTTGCCCATGGGTCACGGATGCGGCCACCACATGCAGGGACCTGCAATACTTGGAGCTGCCGTTGCCGTTAAAGATTTATGCAGTAATAAACCTTTTAAGCTTACTGTTTACGGAACTCCGGCTGAAGAAGGCGGAGGCGGAAAAATAATAATGCTTAAGGAAGGTTTTATTAAAGAACTGGATGTTGCTCTTATGATGCATGGGGGCCCATTGACCCAGGTAGATGTAAAATCATTGGCTGCAGAAAGCATCAGGGTCACATTCCACGGAACCAGCTCACATGCAGCCTTAAGACCGGAGCAAGGCAGAAGTGCGCTGGATGCTTTGCTGCTGACATTCCACGCAGTGGAATTTTTAAGGGAACATGTGTCGGAAGATACCAGAATGCACTATACAGTACTGGATGCAGGAGGAGCAGCCAATGTTGTGCCGGAGACAGCTGTGGGTTCATTCAGCCTCAGATCCTACAGTTCAAAATATTTGGATGAAGTTAAAGAACGATTCAGCAAGATTGTTCAAGGCGCTGCCCTTATGACTGAAACAACTTATGAACTTGTATCAGAAAAAAGACTTGAAAGCAAAGTACCTTCATACATTCTTAACGATGTGATTATGAAAAATGCGGAGCTTATCAATGCACCTTCAATAAAGCCTGCAAGAGAGAAAACTGGATCTACGGATTTTGGAAATGTTACTTATTTGCTGCCTGGAGCTGTTATAAGGATTGCCTTTGTTGATGAAAGTGCTTCATCCCATTCACAGGAATTCCTGAACGATGGAAAGACAAGCAGAGGTCATGATGCAATAATCAGTGCTTCAAAAATACTGGCTGCAACTGTATTTGATTTGATTGTAACAGAAAACTTAATAGATGAAATAAAGGAAGAGTTTAAAAAAACAAAATCCTTACTGTAGTACCGGATTTAATTTTTATTATTAATCACTCCCGCAATATATGTTCTTGAAGATAAAATATTATTTTATTTATTTTTAAACTATGCTATAATAACAGCTGTATGTAATTATTGCAATTGTACTAATTTATATTATAAAATAGTACAAAGCAGCATATAAATAAGTATAAGCGCTTAAAGTGGCTTAACATTAATTGTCGGGAGTGAGTATATGGTATCTAGAAAAAAATATATTCTTACGATTATCGTGGTTGTTTTAATTACTGCTTTTTTGACTTTGACGCTGGGCAATGTATTCCTGGTTGAAATCGGACAGAAGGTGGTTTTATCAGATGAAGCATACACCGAAATGAAGGATATGTATGACAAGTATGCAAAACAGGAAAGTGTCATGGAACTTGCCAAAAGCGATTTCTTATATGAGGCTGATGAGGAAGTAATGCTGGAAGGAGCACTTGAAGGGACGCTTGCAGCATTGGGAGATCCTTACACACAGTATTTATCAAAGGAAGACTTTGCTGCATTGATGCAGGACACAGAAGGATCATATGAAGGAATAGGTGTTTACATAACAGCAAGTGATGACAATAAAATACTGATTGTTGCACCGATTGAAGACACACCTGCAGAGAAGGCAGGATTAAAAACAGGTGATAAGGTAGTAAGAATTAACGGAACTGAATACACAGCAGATCAAATTGATGCAGCTGTTAATGTAATGAAGGGTTTGCCGGGAACAAGCGTGACGCTGACTATTCAAAGAGAAAATTCTGACGGCAGCAATTCTGTTTCTGATGTTGTTATAAACAGAGAAACAATAAGAATCAAGACAATAAAGCCTGCAATGCTTGAAGACGGTATTGGATACATAAGAATCACAACTTTTGACATGCAGACTGCCGAAGATTTCAAAAAAGCTTATGCGGATTTGAAGGCTAAGGGAATGAAGAGCCTTGTAATAGATTTAAGATACAACCCTGGAGGAATTATAGATGCCACTGTTGAAATCTCCGATATGTTCATGGGCGAAGGAGTTGTCACTTACACCAAGACAAAATCAGGAGAAATGGAATATTTCAAATCAGATTCAAAAGCTGAAGATATTCCTGTAGTGCTTCTTATCAATGAAGGAAGTGCAAGTGCTTCTGAAATCATGGCAGGAGCATTAAAGGATACAAAGAGAGCAACATTGATCGGAACAAAATCTTTCGGTAAGGGAATTGTTCAAAGAGTTCAAAGGTTTGGCAATGAAGGTGAAGGAATAAAAATGACTGTTTCAGAATACTTCACTCCAAACGGAATCAACATTCACGGCATAGGAATAGAGCCTGATATAGAATCTGTATTGCCTGAAGACGCAGAAGGATACGGATATGAATTCTACAAAACAGACAATCAGCTTCAAAAGGCTGTTGAAGTTTTAAAGGGAAAATTGAATCAATAAGCATAATGGGCACCCGAAAGGGTGCTCATTTATTTTGAGCTGTTTTATATGAACATAATGAAAGTCCATATATGTCTGAATCAGATTAAATTAGTCTGAAACAGACGAATACATGCCTACCTAGAATAAAATGCACATATTATTTGTGATAAAATTATCACTGCAGGCATAGCTTAGCGCATTTTAATTTATAGGGAGGACTTAAATGAAAAAAATAATGAGAAGAATCAGTGTGATTTTGTTGTGCATAGTAATGGTGCTTTCATTAGCTGCATGCGGGTCACAGGAGAGCAAGTCTGTTTACAAGGCAGGAACTTACACTGCAAGTGCAAACGGTAAAAATGGAGAAGTTAAAGTAGAAACAACATTCACAGGTGATAAAATCCAGGCGGTAAAAATACTTGAACATAAGGAAACTGCCGGAATAGCAGATGCTCCGGTAAAAAGTATTCCTGAAAAGATAGTGTCAAATCAATCTTTGGCAATTGATACTGTCAGCGGTGCCACAATTACAAGCCAGGCAATTTTAACAGCAGTGGAGGATTGTGTGAAGCAGGCAGGAGGAGATGTGGATTCATTAAAGGCAGCAACAGTGAATGCAGTTTCTGACAAAGTTGAAGAAGTATCTTATGATGTGGTAGTTGTTGGAGCAGGAGCTGCAGGAAGTTCTGCAGCACTGGCTGCAAGTGAAGGGTCAGACAGTGTGTTACTGCTTGAAAAAACAGCAAGCCCAATGGGAGCAGGAACACTGGCAGGCGGAATGTTTGCAGCTGAAAGCTCATTGCAGAAAGAAGCCGGAAAGACTGTAGACAAGAACTGGATTTTTGATGAATACATGAAGGCTTCTGCAGGATATATGAATTCTGTACTTGTTCGAACTATTATTGATGAATCCAGTGAAACAGTTGACTGGCTTATAGAAAACGGTATGCAGTTAAATCTGGTGGATGCAGGAAGCGGATTCAGTTTTGCAAATGTAGGAAGACCTTCTACTTTGCACGGATACAATGAAGGAGGTATAGCTGCCATCACAAAGCTTATAAAGCAATTTGAAGGTAACAATGGAACTGTAATGTTTTCTACTCCGGCTACTGAACTGCTTACAGATGCAAGCGGCAAGGTTACTGGAGTCATTGCCACAAAAGAAGACGGAAGCAAACTAAAGGTGAATGCAAAGGCTGTTATAATAGCAACAGGCGGTTTTGGCGGAAATCAGGAAATGCTTAAGGAACAGTTTGGAGACAAGTATACAATCGGTGAAGTGGCTTCTTGCACAGGCGATGGAATTAAAATGGCGTGGAGCGCCGGAGCAGCAGAATACGGCACTGCAACAGCCCATTATTTTTGGGAGACATTTACAGGAGAAGAATTTGGAGCTTTAATCGGTGCAGTGGGCGATGATTTCTTTTCATTGACGGATTTTACTTTTTATCCTCACTTAAGGGTTAACAAACTTGGACAAAGATATTGTGATGAAACAACAGTAACTGATTTTGCAACCCACGGAGCGCAGGTTCATATGCAGCCAAATCAAACTGAGTACTTGGTTTTGGATACAGGCATACTGGAACAGATTGCTGAAAAGGGTTACGTTTCAGTGGAAGATCACTTTGGAACATTTAAAGATAACAGAAATTTCTACATGGAGTTTAATGAGCCTAACGATACCGATGAGCTCATTGAAAAAGAAAATACGCCAAAAGATTACGCTCCTTTGCTGAAATCAGCTTCAAACACAGGTGTTGTTTTCAAGGGAAACACATTGGAAGAACTGGCACAAAACATGGGAATAGATGCAGGCACTTTTACTGAAAGTGTTGAACAATACAATACTGCAATACAGTCAGGAAAAGATGACATGTTTTATTCCGACACAAACAGGCTTGTACCTGTACAAAAAGGACCATACTATGCAGTGAAGTATGTTGCCCGTAATTTAAGCACTCTTGGTGGTGTGGCAATCAATGAAAAGATTGAAGCAGTTGACGGAAATGGTGCTGCTATTCCGGGACTTTATGTTGCAGGAGCAGATGCAGGCGGAATGTATGGAAAATCCTATGTGAATTTTGAAGGAGGAACATTAGGATTTGCATATACTTCTGGAAGATTGGCCGGTCAGAACGCAATTGATTATATGAATAAATAATTTCTTTAAATCTGATATATAAAATGATATAATGTTAACAATTTACAATTTCTATGAGTTATTTCTTCTGGAGGAATACAATGATAAACTTGCTGGGACTTATACAAATGTACAATACTTATGACCACAAAAGCATTTTTCACAGCGTGGCAACATGCCTTGTAAAAAACTACAGATTGCTGGATACCATGACATCTGCTGAAATAGCGGACTTATGTAATGTTTCGCTGTCTACGTTGAATCGATTTTTCAGGATGATGGGATATCCTATGACTGTTTCAAAGCTGCCGCTGTTGGCCAGCCAGACTAAGGACAACTACATGTTTGACGGTAATTATATTCCCATGCAATCAGCAAGGAGCACCACAGAGTCCAGCATAGATTACTATATAAACACATTGCAGGAGAGAATAACATCTTTACATGAATCAATTGATAAGGAACAAATCAAGAAATTGGTGGAAGACATAAATTCATGCAGGAAGGTTGTGTTTTTAGGCTGCCCCATACCTCAGGGAGTATGGAGGCTGCAAATGGATTTGACTTTGCGCGGAATAGATAACAGCGCATTTATGGATCCCAATTACCAGTATGAAGAGCTAAATTCCATTGAAGATAATACGATTGTTTTCTACACACAGTACTGCAGGTTAGGGGACAATGTGTACAAAAATGGGATAATATCCGGAAAGGATAAGATTAAAAAAGTGGTTCTTGTTACAAACAGTACAATCCATCCATTATCATCACTTGCTGATTACTCGTTTTTATTCGAGGGGAATGGCACGGAGCAGGATAACATTCTGATGAATATTTATATCAATATAATTGCCCTGGCATTTCGTCAGAAGTAATAACATGAAAGTCTTGTTATTAATTATAAAATAAACTAAAGCATTATAAAAGGTACAGCGGAAGCTGTACCTTTATGTTATCCGTTACATTCTTATGAAACTTACAAATCTTGTTCCCTGGAATGACAATGTTCCGCTGTCACCTTCAACCAGCATACCGAATTCGTATGATGGAACAGGGAATTCAAGCCTTTCTCCGTTGTTCAGCTCAAAGGTCACATAATAAAATGTGCTGCTTGAATGATGCATGTTGTTGTCTGCCGAATTGTGGTGGGTGGATACGTTGTATCTCTTTGTCACTACTTTTGCTTCAACAGGTATTACAGGCTGCTTGTTGTTGTGCATATTTACTGATATGTTTTTTACTATTGAAAATATGATCACTCCGAAAACTATTATGAACATTATGGGAAACAGAGTGAACATAAGCCCAAAAGGATTGTATGAATTAATGAAGTCCATATATCCTCCTTAATATATTAATACGGTTCGTTCCGCATTGTCCCAAATAACTGTCTTGTCTATTGCTTCGCTTATGAATCTCAATGGAACCATTATGCGGTTGTTAACAAGCTTTGCCGGAACGTCCAGAGCCTTTGCTGTTCCGTTTATATATGCTGTGTTGCTGTTTGCAGGTATCAATATTTTAGTGCCGTCTTTTTCTACAACTGCTGTTGACGTTGCAGTGTCCCAGCTTACCTTGCAGTTCATCACTTCAAATACTGCTCTTAAAGGAACCATTGTTCTTCCGTTCTCAATGAATGGCCATTGGCTGATTGAGCTGAAGTCAATATATTGGTTGTAGATTTTCACATTAACAGGATTTTCTGTTTTCTTGTCTGTTATGTATTCAAAGGCACTTGAACTTAATGCTGATATTGAAGTTGTTTCTTTAATTCCCTGGAATTCAAAATCTATGTTGTAGCTTCCTGAATCTTTAAATGAAAGTGTACCGTTTGATATACTTATTCCTTCCTTATCATAAGGATATATGAGAACATTGTCTGTGATGTTTATTTTTCTGTTTCCGTAAATTGCATAAACGTTGAAGTTTACCCTTGTTGCCGTGTTGTATACCTTGTCAGAAAAATCAAACGCAATTTTATCTGGTGTTTCCTTGTACTTCAGGTACAAATTAAGCACGTTGCATTCACAGGTTGAATCGCTGTTAAGCTGTCCATATCCAATTTCAGATATGAAATCGTTACGGAACAAATTAGACATTGCAGCATTGAGGCTTTCCTGGGAAAGAGTCTTGCTCACTCTTACTGAAATTTTAAGTGGATGATACTTGATTTTTCTTTCCAGTATAGTTCTTAACTCGTTTTCATCCTTGGCGGTGTTTTCAGCCATGTATATGTCGAGTCCAGTTTCCGTGAGAAGTTTGTCATAACCAAGCTCTGTGAGATAATCAAAGTATCTTTTTGTACTTTGAGGCAAAACTAAATTTTCATCTATTGTATGGTCTTTTAATATTTCGTTGTCTGTAAGCATGTAGTAACTGTATGATACTGTACCATTGTCAGGCAGTGGATCATCCCATGTAGTGTCCATGTGGAACCAGTGTTCACCAAGCTTTACCATGTTCCAGATGTGGGGTTCTCCGTGCCCTGTTCCTGATACAAGCTTAACAGGGATTCCAAGCTTTTCTATCATGTTGTATGCAAGCAGGGCATATCCGTTGCAAACGGATTTTCCTTCCATCAGCAGGTCGTAATCAGAATAATATTGAAAAGTGGAGTCATACATGCCATTTTGCACAATATAATCATGGACAGACTTAACCTTTTCATGATCATTCATGGAAGGATCTATTATTTCTGAAAGTATTATGTCTATTTTTTTGTCAGCTTCAAGTCTTTTTGATCCAGTTATAATGTAGTTGATTTCCACATTGATGTTGGCGGTTTTTGAGCGCGGGTATTCGGTTATTGTCCAGCTTGCTGACTTAATGTTTGAATTGACATATATATCTTTGTCTACAGCATCTTGAATTATTTCTTCAATGCTATCAATTGTTCCTGTATATTTGATTTCTATGTCTTGATTGTAATTTTTCATTTGCTCAAATAGAACATTTTCCAGTTTTTCATAAGTGTCAGCTTCATAAACAACACCATAAGCTTCAAGGGAAAAAGCAGCAATAAAAATCAATAAAGAGCTTACAGTTGTTTTTAAAATGGTTCTTTTCATCTAATCACCTTCCCGTTCTTCATAAAACCATTATATACTATTTTGCGGCAAATTTAAAGCATTATAAACATCATGTTGAAACATAATATAATTTATTGTATTATAAATTGACGAACATTGTACGCCGCATTTTATTAGACGTTTAATATTTAGAAAAAGTTTCAAAAAAGGAGAAAAAATGTATAAAAATATTTTAAATAATATTTTAATGATGGAAGTTCCTTCCGCCGGGATATATGAACTTATTGAAAACGGGGAAATTAACAACATAATTCCTGAACTTTCAAAACTTAAGGGCTTTGAACAGCATACTCCTTACCATGACAAGGATGTGCTTGATCACACCATGGCGGTTCTTGACAGCATAAAACCTAATTTGAAACTGAGGATGGCTGCACTTCTCCACGACATAGGTAAACCGGACTGCTTTACTGTGGATGAAAAGGGCAGAGGGCATTTTTACGGACATCACATAAAATCGGCTGAAGACAGCGAAAAAATACTTAACAGGCTTGGTTATGACCATGAATTTATAATGGATGTTAAAACTCTTATCAGATATCATTACATCAAGGAAATTGTGTCAGGAATCAAAGAAAAGGGAATAAAAAGATTCATTGATGCAGTTGGAGAACATAGGCTTGACGACATGCTGGAACTTGTAAGAGCAGACATGGCGGGAAAACCAAACTCTGAAAATATTGAAGCAGTAAATAAACTTAAAAATATGTGCAGTGAATATCTGCAAAAAAAATATGCCGAGTAACATATCAAACTATTGACAAACATTGATTTTCCACATATTGTATGGGCGGACATTGTGTCCGCCCGGTGTTTTAATATATTAATCACATAATCTTCTTATAAAACTTCCATTCCAAAATTCTAAGTACTGATTCATTTATTCTTTCTTCAGATATTTCACCGTTTGTTACTGCTTCAAGCAATGAATTGTAGCTTTTTTCATAATCTGTGACTATAAGCATGTCGTTGCCTGCAAGAACTGCTGTTGCTTCTGTTGAATTTTCAAGTGCCAGCTCCGAAACAGCTCCCATGGACAAATCATCAGTCATTATAATACCTGTGAATTCCATTTCATTCCTTAAAATATCTATGACTTTGTTTGACAGCGAAGCAGGTAATGCAGGATCAATAGCTTCAACAACGTTGTGTGAAACAAGGATGCTTTCAGCTCCTGCCTTTATGCCTTCCTCAAAGGGGATGAAGTCCCTTTCTTCGAATGTGCTGTAAGGTCTTTTGTCATAGGCAGAACCTGTATGGGTGTCTGAATTGTTGCCATATCCGGGGAAATGCTTTAATGTTGCTGAAATGTTATTCATTTTCATAATACCTACAACAGTTTTCACGTAAAGGCCTGTTTCTTCAGGGGATTTTCCGTAAGCTCTCTTGTTTATGAAATCAGCAGCATCAGTTGAAACATCGGCAACGGGTCCAAGATTAAGGTTTATTCCCAAATCAGCAAGTAAGGCTGACTTTTTAGCAGCATCTTTTTTTATTTCATCAAAACCTCCAATTTCATACAGTTCCTGAGGCGATTTGAAACGCTCATCTGCAAGCAGTGGATTGGAACTCACTCTTACAACTGTGCCACCTTCTTCGTCTACTCCTATAATCATTGGGATGTTGTTTTTTTCCTGATAGCTTCTGATATTATCAATTACTTCAGTCTTTGTCTTTCCTTCAAAGTCTCTTCCAAACAATATGAATCCTCCGGGTTTTAGTGACATGAAAGAATCAAACTGTTCTTCCTCGGGACACCTTACAAGAAACATCTGTCCGATTTTTTCTTCAAGAGTCATTTTATCCAAATATTCCTGGGCTTCATTTTTATATTCATGAAAAAGGCTTGTATCTTCTTCCTCAGGTGTTTCAACGGATTCCGAGGGCTCTGTATCTTCTATGGGCGGCAGTGCCGGGGTGTTGTTTTGATCATCTCTTGGAATTTCTCTTATGAGGGAACATCCTGAAAGAACGAATGTCCATAATAAACAAATAATAATTTTTTTCACTTTCTGTCTCCTTGGTTGTTGTCTTATTAATATTAACAAATATCAAAATATTAGACGAGCAATTTTTAATTTTGTTCAATTTGTAATTGTAATGTTAATAAATTGACTTGAATTAAAAATAATGCTATAATTACAATCATTAAAAAGCAGGTGATATTATGGAATTAGTGAATGAACCTAAGACTAAACGTGGATTGGAAACGTTAGACAAAATTAGCAAGGCTGCCGAGGAGCTATTTAGTGAAAAGGGTTATTATGATACTGGAATTACTGATATAGTAATGAAGGCAGGCATTGCTCAAGGTACGTTTTACATATATTTCAATGATAAAAAAAGCGTCTTTGTTTATTTGATTAATAAATTGGGGAAAGAATTAAAAGACAGCATAAGGTTTAACACCAAGGTCAGCAAAGACAGATATGACGAAGAATACATGGGAATAAAAACATTCCTTAACTTTGTTGGCGAGCATATAGGACTTTTTAAAATAGTTTGGCAGGCTCAGTTCGTAGATATGGAACTATTTAAGGAATATTACGAATCTTTTTCTAAAGGTTATGTCAAAGGAATTGTAAAAGCTCAGACCAAAGGGGAAATGACGGACATCGACCCTGTTATATTGTCCTACTGTCTTATAGGAATTGCAAATTTCACAGCATTGAAGTCAATTGAATTTGACGGAAAAAGCAGCAACTATGATGAAGTTGTGGAAGAAGTAATGAAGTTCATACGAAACGGCGCATTTAAAAGTAAGGAAGCATAGGATTCTGTTAAGTAAACTAAATAAAAATTTGGCAGCACATTAAGTAGTCTTAATGTGCTGATTTTTTACTTATAAAAAGTCGAAAAGAAAACGTTGACAAAATATACCAGCCATAATATAATAATTATGAAACATGACTCATGTGTCATATTAAAAATATAGGAGGTTGGAAATGGATTTATCAAGCAAGAAAACAGCTATAATTGTAATGATAACAATATTATGGCTAACAATCAATTTTTTGGGCTGGAATGATTACTATCTGGTTTCTATGTACTTGGGAGTAGTTTTAATGTTGCTTTACATGATGCTTGGAATTGCCAAGCAAGGAATATTATCTAAAAAACTGTTTTTCTACTGTTTAATTCCATGGGCAGTTATATGGATAGCAAGTTTCACACTTGCTGATTACTATGCTGCTTTGTTTGCCGGTGCAATGCCTTCTTTCACAATCTTAGGTTTTCATCCTTCTTTTGCATCAATAGTTGTGGGATATTGGATAGGCGGAATGTTAACGTTAACAATCATGTATTACAATTTAAAAGATGAATGGCTTTCCCAGAAGGACTGGGACGATTTTGTCAAGAAAATCGCAAGCATTGATGAAACAGAAAAAGGAGGAGCACAATGAGCGCAACTGCTAAAACTTTAATTATGACATTTTCTTTCCTTATGATTGCAGTATCATTTTTTATAGGATGGTGGGCTAAAAAGAAAGTTACTTCATCTGAAGCATATTTTGGAAGCACCGGAATGTTCGGACCGTTTACAGTGGGCCTTTCAAGCACTGCAGCAGTAGCAAGTGCATTTGCCCTTGTGGGAGTTCCGGGACTTATGTACTCAACAGGAAATGCCATGGCATTCTGGATGTTGTCATCGGCTGCATTTGCAATGGCATACTTGATACTTGGCAAGAAAGTAAGGGCAATGGCTGAAATAGGAAAAGTTGCAAGTCTGGGAGATCTTTCTGATTTGAGATATAACAACAACAGGGTTATTAAAATTACAATGTCACTGACTTTATTCTTAGGATGTGTAGCATATCTGGCAGCTCAAATAAAAGCAGGCTCTGAATTGTTTGGGCATTTGCTGGGATGGGACCCTCTCGTTGCAGGATTTGTAATATTTGGAGTATTGGCAGTGTATATGTCTATAAGCGGAGAAGTTGGCGGTCTATTGACACAGGCTTTTCAAGGGCTTGTTATGGTAATAGCCGGTGTAGTAATAGTAGTTTCATTTTTTAATATCACTGGGGGCTTTGGAGAAGTTTTGAAAGTTACATCCCAGGCAGGGACAGTTACAGCAAATGAAATAACAAAAGAGTTCAGTCCTGATATGCTCAATGCGTGGGGAAGCATGCCGAGGACAGTTGCTATGACATGGATGCTTATTCCTATCCTTGGAACTGTGGGACAGCCGCAGGTTATCACTCGTATGTACGCTTTAAAGGACCCAAGAGACATGCCTAAGATGGGACTTTATACAGCACTGTCTCACACAATGGTCGGATTGCTCACAATGGTTGTTTCAAGCGGTGCATTGTACCTTGTTGCAACAGGAAAAATTGATCCCCTTGTAAAAGGAGACAGAGCAATATATGCAATGGCTGATTATGCGGGAATAACAGCACAGCTGTTTGTTTATGCCGGAGTTCTTGCTGCAGCAATGTCATCTGCAAGTTTGTTCCTTTCAATTTGCTCAACTGTTGTATCACGTGATATACCAAGCGCTTTGGGTTTTAAATTTGAGCCAAAGAAACAAGTTCAGATTTCAAGAATTTCAATGCTTGTTCTCGGTATCATATCAATAGTTTTTTCTGTAACACAAGGTGAGATGGTTGGAATTCTCGGAACATTTGGATGGGGAACACTTATGTCAGCTACATTTCCTGTGTTTGTGCTGGGACTTTTGTGGAAAAGAGCAAACGAAAAAGGTGTTATGTGTGGAAGTATAACAGGTCTTGCTTTAAACATAGCTTCTTTTGCAGGCTTCAAGTGGCCTGGAGTTTTGCCGTGGTACTTTAATGTAATAACCATAAGCATTGCAGTCACAGTTGCAGTGTCGCTTATTACAAAGGAACAGGGCTTGAGCAGAAAGCTGCAGGCAGTTATAGATTTATAAAATGGATGGGAGGTGAGTTATTCACCTCCTTGCAAAAAAATTATGGAGGTATGTGATGATAAATAATGGATGGATAGGAAACTACTCGTATTTCAGGGCAAGAATCAACGGCAGCAGCGAAGCTGTTTACGACCTGGATAACAATGTTCATTATACCTATAAGGATTTGGAAGACAGAGCCAACAGGCTGGCAAACTACATGAAAGACAAACTTGGTATTGTAAAGGGAGATAGAGTTGCTTTCATATCCAGAAACAGAATTGAACTTATAGACGCATATTATGCAACCGGTAAACTTGGGGCAGTATTGATTCCTTACAATGCCAGATTGTCAGCAGCTGAATTTGAAAAACTTTTAAACAGTGAAAGTCCAAAAATATTGTTTTACGAAGAAATTTTTAAAAACACCGTTGAGGAATTTAAGGAAAAAACAAGCATTGAAAAATATGTTGTGCTGAAGGATACACCTGATAAAAGTGAAGAATTAGATTATATGAAAATTATGAGCTATGAAAACAACAGTATGGTTTTTTGCAGTGATCTTGTCCTTGATGACATTCATCTGATTATACATACAGGAGGAACAACAGGACTTCCAAAGGGTGGCATGATTTCTCATCATTCATTGATTTTCAACGCTATGAATGAAATATGCACATGGGGGCTGAACTATGAAGACAGTGCTTTCATAATACTTCCTCTTTATCATACTGGAGGATGGAATCTTCTTACTCTTCCTCTGCTGCACTGCGGCGGAAGAATTATAATCAATAAACAGTTTGATCCCAGACTCACTCTTGAAGTCATAGAAAAAGAAAAGACTACGCTTCTTTTTGGAGCCGCCACAATATTTAGAATGATGTCGGATTTGCCGGAGTTTGAAAATGCTGATCTATCAAGTCTCAAATGGGTTATGGCAGGTGCTGCACCCACTCCTATCAACATCATGGAAAGGTTCTGGAAACAAAAAAATTAAATTTGTTCTTGGCTATGGAATGACTGAAGCAGGTCCAAATAATCTTTCAAGCACACCGCAGTTTATGGCGGATGAGACTATTAAGTCAAAGTATGCATCCGTAGGCAAGCCAATGTATATGACAATAACAAAGGTTGTTGATGATAGTGGCAATGAAGTTGGAGCAAATGAAGTTGGTGAACTGTTGTGGAGCGGACCTCAAATATTCTCAGGGTATTGGAACAACGAAAAAGAAACAAAAAAGACTCTTGATGGAGGGTGGGTATATACCGGAGATATGGCCACGGTCGATGAAGACGGTTACTACTACATTGTTGGCAGAAAGAAAAACATGTTCATAAGCGGCGGAGAAAATGTGTTTCCACCTGAAATAGAAAGCGCAATATATGAAATACCTCAAGTACAGGAAGTATGCGTATTCGGTGTTCCCGATGAAAAGTGGGGAGAAGTAGGGAAGGCTGTTGTATCACTGAAGGCAAATGCTTCAATAACTAAAGGTGAAATACAAAGTGTTTTAAGAAACAAACTTGCTGGCTATAAAATACCAAAGTACATTAAGTTTGTTGATGATATTCCTAAAAACAATGTGGGCAAGATTGTAGTATCAAAAATAACGGAGCTGTACGGAAAGTGCGACGATTAGGAGGTTGACATGGACATCGTAGGCATAAAGAATATAGGAATCTATGTGCCGCCTAAAATAAAAGACAGTGCAAAGATAGCAGAACTTTCCGGAATACCTGAAGATGTTATCCGAGAAAAATTCGGAATAGTTCATGTTCATGAAGCGAGTCAGGATGAAACAGTGTCCTTCATGGGAATTGAAGCAGCTAAAAGAGCAATTGAAGGTTTTGATCCAAAAAAGCTTGACTTGGTTGTATACTGCGGAAGTGAGTATAAAGATTACTACCTGTTTAACTGTGCAGCTAAAATTCAGCATGAAATAGGAGCAGTCAATGCCAATGCATTTGAAATTCATTCGTTGTGCTCAGCAGGTGTTTATTCTCTGAAAATATTAAAGAGCATAATGCTTTGTGATGACAGTATAAATCATGTGCTTCTTGTATCTTCTTCAAAGGAAACTCAGATTATAAATTATAAAAATCATAATTCAAGATTCATGTTCAATTTTGGTGATGGTGCTGCTGCAGTTCTCTTGGAAAAGGGTCTTGATAAAAATGTAATTCTGGAGACACACATGATAAGTGATGGTCAATTTGCAGAGGATGTGGCTGTATTCGGAGTAGGCTGCAGGAATTTTAAAACAAATGCAGACATAAAATGCAATGACAAGTTTTTAAATGTTCCTGACATTCAATCCATGAAAAAAAGGCTTGATCCTATAACACTTGACAATTTTAACAGCGTAATAGCAAAGTCTATTAAAAAGAGCGGATATACGGACAAAGACATAGGTTTCGTTGCTCCAATATTCATGAAGAGGTCAATACTTGAAAAAATACTGGAGAAATATAATCTCACTGAAGATAATTCTTTTGTGCTTGAAGAATATGGGCACTGTCAGTCTGCAGATGCATTTATATCTTTAACGGAAGGTGAAAAAAAAGGAAGGCTTAAAAAAGGAAAAATTGCGGTTCTGCTTGGAGCAGGAACGGGTTATACATGGGCAGCTACGGCTGTGAGATGGGGGTAGCATATGAAAATATTAGGAATTTGTTCAAGTCCAAGGATGGAAGGAAACACTTTCTATTACTTGAAGACAGCATTGTCTGAAGCTGAAAAACTAGGAGCGGAAACTGAGCTTATACAGCTTTCAGGGAAAAAAATATCCGGATGCAGAGCATGTTACGAATGCGTTAATGCTAAAAAATGCACTCAGGAGGATGATTTTCAGGAAATTTTTGAAAAGATAACTAGAGCAGACGGCTTGCTGCTTGCTTCTCCTGTATATCATTCATGCATTACTCCTGAAATGAAATGCGTTCTTGACAGAGCAGGATTTTCCGGGCGATGGGCTAAAAATGAAATGAAGGAAACAAAATCAAGCTACGATTGGAAAGGTTCAGCTCTATCGGGCAAGATAGTGGCTCCTGTTACAGTTGCCAGGAGAGCAGGGCAGAACTTTGCATTTGCTGAAATTTTGCTTTGGGCAGCTGCAAATGACTGCATCATTGTGGGCAATACTTACTGGAATGTGGGTGTTGCAGGCAAGGGTGGCGCTTATAATGCCAAGGAAGACCAGGAAGGGATCGGAATAATGACGAGACTTGCGGGAAATATGGTAGATGTTATTAAAAAATTAAATTCAGAGGTAAATTATGAACAGGCTTAAGGATAAGGTTGCAGTTGTCACCGGTGGTGCCAGAGGCATAGGAAGGTGCATTTGCGAACTATTTGCAGATGAAGGAGCTAATGTGATTGCTCTTGATATTTCAGATATTTTTTATGAAAAAGACGGAGTTGAAGGATATAAGGCTGACTTGTGCTCTGCAAGCGAAATTGAAATATTTGTTGATTATGTTATGAAAAAGTATAGTAAAATAGATGTGCTTGTTAATAATGCCGGAATTACCAAGGATGCATTGATTGAAAAAATGACTGAAGATATGTGGGATGCTGTCATGAATGTAAACTTAAAGTCAGTGTTCAACCTTACAAAACATGTCTTGCCATCAATGAAGGAAAACAGAAGCGGATCAATTATTAACATATCTTCTGTTGTAGGAGAATACGGAAATGTAGGTCAGTCAAACTATGCTGCTTCAAAAGCAGGAATAATAGGTCTTACAAAGACATGGGCAAAGGAATTTTCAAGAAAAGGAGAAGATATCAGGGTAAATGCAGTGGCTCCAGGATATGCCAATACGGAAATGATGGCTACAGTTCCTGAAAAGGTTTTGGAATCCATACGAGAAAAGACTATGCTTAAAAGGCTTGGAGAGCCTGTTGAAATTGCCAATGCCGTATTGTTTCTTGCGTGCAGCGAATCTTCATATATTACCGGACAAGTGATTTCTGTAAACGGAGGCTTGAGGCTTTAAATTTAAGAGATAAAAAAAGGAGGACCTATGCCGATCCTCCGATTTTTTTATTGAGCTGTTTCTTCAGTTGTTGGCATTTCAGGAGCGTTCAAAGCTTCTTCTGGGATTTCAAAGTCTGTTGCCTTGTTTACATTTGAAATTTCCATAACCATTGTTACCTTCATGCTGTTAAGCATTGCCTTGTCAGATTCTGACATGTCGCCGAGCATGTCTGTCATTCCTGACATCATACCTGATATCATCTGGCTTAAGTCCATTTCGTATTTAACAATTTCTTTTGTTGCTTCATCAACGTATACTACGAAAGTAAGGTCTCCCATGTTTCCGGATACAAGTTCATCAAGCATCTTTGCAGTCATTTCTTCTTGTTCGCTCATTGAAGCTGAAAGTCCTTCAACATATCCGCCAAGCAAATCCTTGTATATTTCTGTTGACATTGAGTACTGCATTCTTAAAAGTGTTCTTCCTGCATCATCAGTATATTTGCCGAAGTATTTTACATCTTTGATGTATTTCTTCATGAGTTCCTTGTTTGCTTCGATTTTATCATGGTCATATTTCATGAGCATTGCAAACATTTCATCTTCAACTGTTGACTTCATCCATGTCAAGGCACCTTGGCTGTCAGGCATTCCCATGTAAGTTGTGTAGCCTTTGTCATCAGCTGACAAGTACATTTGCATAACTGGTTGTGACATTTGTTGTCCCATTACGTCCATAACCATGTCTGCAGTGATTTTTGCTTTCATTGGGTTTGTGAAGATTGTCATGAGCATGTTCATTTTCATGTGCATTGCCTGAACACTTCCTGCATCATCAGGAACGTTCATTGACATGTGCATTTCTGCAGTTGCATCATAGTTTTTCCAGTCATATGACTTGTTGTTTGCTTCTGTAAATATAGCAGCAGCATCTACTGGTGTTGTTGTTATAACCACTGTGTTAAGAGCCTGATCCCATTCAACTGAGGATCCGAATGCTTCAATGACTGCTCTTATTGGAAGATATGTTCTTCCGTTTACTATTTTTGCGGCTGTGTCTGTAGCAATTTTTTCGCCGTTTTTCATTATGTAGTTTTGTTCCACAGGAACCTCGACTTTAATGTCGCCTTTTACAGCAACAGCACTGCGGCTTTCATTGTTCCACTCAACAGTTGCACCGAATTTCTCAAGAGCAGCTCTAAACGGAACCAGTGTTCTGCTGTTTTCGTCAACAAACGGAAATCCCAAACTATCATTAAATTCAACTTTTGTTGAATCAATGCTTATTATAATTTCATTTGTTGTGTCAGCAAATGCGGTTACTGACGTAAAAATTAAAACTAATACTAGACTTAAAACAAAAACGATTTTTTTCATTATATTCCCTCCATATATTTGAATATTCGTCCTTTTACATGATATATTAATATCAATGCAAAATCAATACTTTAATATAATTATTTGATTAATTTGTAAACTATTACAAAAATTAGGGTTTTTTATTTTTAGTATTGAAACAATAAGAACATATGATTAAATACTGCAAATTCAGGTATAATTGTATACATAAGGAGGAAATGGTATGGAAATTGATTTTAACAAATCAGTACATGATTTGTGCAAAGAATATCCTGATGTTAAAAACATACTGGCGGAACTTGGATTTTCAGATATAACGAAGCCTGGTATGCTTGAAACTGCAGGAAGGTTCATGACAATAAAAAAGGGTTCTATAACCAAAGGAATAGAAATTGAAAAAATAAAGCAGGAATTTATAAAAAGAGGATATGAAATAAAACAATAAATAAAGGAGAGATTATGAGCGAACAAATCAATAATAGGGAGTACAGAAAAGAGGTAATCAAGCAGGTTATTCAAGAGCTCCATGAGGGGAAAAGCGTCGAAGATGTGAAGCAAAAATTTGAGAAGGCATTTGCAGGAGTGTCTGCAACTGAAATTTCTGAAGCAGAGCAGGCATTAATAACAGAAGGTCTTCCTGTTTCAGAGGTTCAGAGGCTTTGTGATGTCCATTCAGCAGTATTCAAGGGTTCCATAGAAGAAATTCACAGAGAAACAGACCCGGTTAAAATTCCCGGACATCCTGCCAATGTATTGATGCTTGAAAACAGGGAAATAGAAAAAATTATTGAAAACCAGGTAGTAAAAAATCTTGAAAGCAAGAGTCCGGATGCAATTCATAATTTGAACAGAGGGTTTGAGGAATTATCAAAAATAAACATACACTATTCAAAGAAGGAAAATCTTTTGTTCCCTTACATGGAGAAGTATGGAATCACTGCTCCTCCAAAGGTTATGTGGGGCGTGGATGATGAAATAAAAGAAGAACTTAAAATGATACAATCTGATTTGTCATACGGAGTTCTCAATGAAGATTTGAAAAAGGGAATCAATGATTTGATGACCAGAATTAAAGAAATGATTTTCAAGGAAGAAAATATAATGATTCCAATGCTTCTGGATACAATGACTGAAGACGAGTGGAAAAAGGCAGCAGATGACAGCAGCGAAATAGGACACATGATTGATTTTGTTCCTGTATGGAAGCCTGAAATAAAGTACAAGGAAGAAATTAAGGAAGAGGCCCAGGAACCCGGAGCAATTACTTTCCCAACGGGAGTTTTAAAAGCCGATGAACTTCAGTACATACTTAACACTCTTCCTCTTGACATAACATTTGTAGGAAATGATGACACAGTAAAATATTTTTCTCAGGGAAAAGAAAGAATTTTCCCAAGAACAAAGACCATAATAGGGAGGAATGTTTCAAACTGCCATCCACCGGCAAGTGTACATATAGTTGAAGGAATTGTGGAAGATTTGAAAGCAGGAAAGAAAGACCATGAGGATTTCTGGATTAAAATGGGAGAAAGATTTGTTTATATACGATATTTTGCCGTTAGAAACAATGCCGGAGAATTCCTTGGAGTTCTTGAAGTAACGCAGGATATCAAGCCAATACAGGATTTAACCGGAGAAAAAAGACTGGTTTCAGAGTAACGATAGAAAATGAACTGTTTTGAGTTTGTCAGATTTATTGACAGATCTAATTTTACACAAACCGTAGGGGCGGATCTTGTATCCGCCCGTGTTATTAAGCCAATAATTTGTTATCTTCGGGAGGACACGAGGTCCTCCCCTACACATTGAAATAACATTGTCATCAATCTAAGGAACTCTTATGAGTTTCTTTTTTTGTCTATTGAATATCATTGAATATTTAATTCCAGGAGTATATAATAATATTAATTATTATTTATATTTTGAAATTTCATAAATAAATTCTAAGGGGAGAATATGGATAGGAAATATGTTCTTGCATTGGATCAGGGCACTACAAGCTCAAGAGCAATTCTTTTTGACAGAAACGGAAACATTGTTAAAATTTCTCAAAAGGAATTCAGGCAGATTTACCCAAACCCCGGATGGATTGAGCACAATCCTTTGGAAATATGGGAAACTCAGCTTAATGCTGCCAGAGAAGTTTTAAATGGCATAAATAAAGAAGAAGTAGCGTGCATAGGAATTACAAACCAAAGAGAAACAACAGTGCTGTGGGACAAAAATACAGGACAGCCAGTTTACAACGCCATAGTATGGCAGAGCAGGCAGACGTCGGAAATTTGCGATCAGCTTAAGAAATCAGGCATGGAGCCATACATAAAGGAAAATACAGGACTTGTTGTGGATGCATATTTTTCAGGAACAAAAATAAAGTGGATATTGGACAATGTGCCGGGTGTCAGGGAAAGAGCTGAAAAAGGGGAAATACTTTTTGGAACCATTGACACGTGGCTTGTGTGGAAACTAACAGGGGGCAAGGCTCACATAACTGATTATTCAAATGCATCCAGGACTATGATTTACAACATAAGAGAACTTAAATGGGATGAAAAAATATTAAATGAGCTTAACATTCCGGCAAATGTACTGCCGGAAGTAAGGCAGTCGTCAGAAATTTATGAAAACACTGTGAAGGATATTTTTGGTGTTGAAATTCCCATATCAGGCATAGCCGGGGATCAGCAGTCTGCTCTTTTCGGACAGCTCTGCTTCCAGGAAGGAATGATGAAAAACACCTATGGAACCGGATGCTTCATGCTCATGAACACAGGCGAAAAAATAGTGAAGTCAAACAAAGGCCTCATAACAACCATTGCATGGGGTGTTGACAACAAGGTGGAATATGCTCTTGAAGGTTCCATATTTGTGGCAGGAGCTGCAATCCAGTGGCTCAGAGATGAACTTAAAATAATCCACGATGCCGCAGATTCAGAATATTTTGCAAGAAAAGTGGATGACAGCAACGGAGTGTATGTTGTTCCTGCATTTACTGGGCTGGGAGCTCCTCACTGGGACATGTATGCCAGAGGTGCAATAGTGGGACTCACCAGAGGAACAAACCGTAATCACATTATAAGGGCAACTCTTGAATCAATTGCATATCAGACAAAGGACGTAATCGAAGCAATGATTGAAGACTCAGGCATCAATCTCACAGCCCTCAAGGTTGACGGGGGAGCTACTGCCAACAATTTTCTCATGCAGTTTCAATCAGACATTTTGGATGTAAACATAGAACGACCTGAAGTCACAGAAACAACAGCTTTAGGTGCTGCATATCTCGCAGGACTTGCAGTGGGATTCTGGAAATCTAAGGGCGAAATTTCACAGTACTGGAGCATCAACAGAAAGTTCAAGCCTGAAATGGATGAAGAAAAAAGAAATGTACTGTACGAAGGATGGAAAAAGGCAGTCGGAAGGTCTAAAGACTGGGTATGACCGTAAAAAATTAAGAGTTAAGAGTTAAGAATGAAGAATTATTTCTCATATTTTATGTATTGATTGTATGACACATTGACAATATGTTACTGATGATATGTAAGTTTATGTCATCCTGAACGAAGTGAAGGATCTTGTTTTTAAAGATGAGATCCTGCAGTTTCGCACACAAATTTATTTATTCGCTATCGCACACATAAATTTGGTGCACATTGCGAATGACCTACCACTATTTTTCGGAAAAATACCCGAAAAATAGGGTTAGGGCAACTTTCGCAGGCTCAGGATGACAGCTTCAATACAAATAGAAATCATAATTTTGGAGGGTTAAATGAACAGCAATTTTTATATTAATAACAGAGCGTGTTTTGCAGAAAGAATGGAGGATTATTCTACAGCAGTTTTCTTTTCCGGAAAGGCTCCAAGGGAAAGCGCAGATCAGGAATATGAGTTCTCTGTTGACAGGAATTTTTTCTATCTAACAGGAATAGACCGTGAAGACATGGTTTTAATAATCAACAAAATAGCCGGTAAAGTAACAGAAGCCTTATATATACCACCTGTTGATGAATATTTTGAAAAATGGTTCGGAATTCTCATGCGCAAAGAAGAAGCTCAAGAATTGTCCGGAATAAAAACGATTGAAGAAAGAGACTCATTCATGGCTCAGTTTGCCAAAAAACTTTCATCTTCAGACAGACCTGACAATGTATATATTTTTTCTTATATAGTTGACAAGGATGAATCATATGACAGCTACAGGAGTCTTGCTCACTGGATTCGCAACCAGTATCCTGCAGTGAACATCAAAAGCTCCCTGGACATAATGATTGAGCTTAGAAGTTCAAAGTCTGAGGAAGAAGTTAGTGAAATAAAGACTGCAATAGGATATACAAAGGAAGCTCTTGAATTTGTCATGAAAAATTTAAAACCTGGCAAGTTTGAATATCAGGTCAAGGCAGATTTTGAATATCAGCTCATGCTAAGAGGCTCTAAACCAAGCTTTAAAACTATTGGAGCTTCAGGAGCTAAGGCTGTAATTCTTCATTACATAGAACTAAAGCAAAAAATCGCAGATGGAAGTTTGATACTTCTTGACCTTGGAGCATTGTCAAACAATTATGCTTCAGACATTACAAGGACATATCCTGCAAACGGAAAATTCACACAGAGACAAAAAGACATTTACAACATAGTGCTTGAAGCTCAGGATGTGACTATGGATGCAATGCATGTGGGAGCAAGCGAGGTTGAAGTTAATGACAAAGTGAAAGCTCACTTTGCTAAAGGGCTGAAAAGCTTGAATATAATCAAGGATGATGCTGATGTTGAAAAATATTATTACCACAGCATAGGTCATCCTCTGGGACTTGATGTTCACGACCTTAGAAGAAGAGACAAGATTATGCAGGAGAACAATGTCTACACAGTTGAACCAGGTCTTTACATCAAAGAAGAAGGAATAGGAATAAGGATTGAAGATGATGTGTGGGTTACAAAGGGTGGGATTATAAACCTTTCCAAGGATATCATAAAGACTGTAAACGACATTGAAAATTTTATGAAATAAATAAGAGTGCAAAAATCGCAGGAAAAAATCCTGCAATTTTTGTACAATAAATAATCTGAAATGTTTTAGAAAGGTAAAAATTATGAGCAAAAATAAAAGTCTGATTGGCTTAATATCAGGCATATTTGTTGCAGTTTTAATTAATATGCTTCCATTGGAAGGATTGTCACCTCAGGGAAAAATGTGCCTTGGATTTACATTGATGACTGTTGTTTTTTGGGCATTTCAAATAGTTCAGTCCGGTTATGCATCAGGACTTTATCTGGCACTTCTTGTGATTTTCAAGGTAGCTGAACCTGCTGTTGTATTTTCCCCTTGGCTTGGAAGCACAATTTATCTTGTCATTGGAGCATACCTTATTGCTTCTGCTGTTAAGTCTTCAGGGCTTGGAGAAAGAATTGCCTATGCATTCATAATAAAATTTATGAATGCATATAGAAGCATTATAATATCAATATTTTTCCTTACATTCATATTGAGTGTTTTAATACCACATCCCTGGCCAAGGGCGTTTCTCATCATGTCAGTTATGTCTGTAGTCATAAAAAATGCAAAAATACCAAAGGAAGATGCTTCTAAAATCGGACTTGCCGTATTTGCTTCTGCAGTTCCTGTATCAATGATTTTTCTGACAGGAGACAGCGTAATAAATACCCTGGCTGTACAATCTTCTGGAATGTCAATAAGCTGGCTTAAATGGTTTGTATACATGGGACCTCCAAACATTATTTCAAGCATAATTACATGTGTATTGATTTTAATCCTCTTCAAACCAACTGCTGAAGTTACAGTCAGCAAAAATGAAATGAAAGAAAAACTCAGTGCGCTTGGCCCTGTATCAGTCAAGGAAAAAAGAACTATTGTATGGCTTTCAATATCTGTTGTACTGTGGATGACCGACTCAATACATGGAGTTGACATTGGATGGATCACGCTTTTGATTGCAATGCTCATGAGTTTTCCTGTCATAGGTGAAGTCCTGACACCAAAACAATGGGGAGAAGTGCCTGTGTATGTATTGTTGTTCCTTACAGCTGCCATGACTATAGGCAGAGTAGGAGGTGTTACGGGAATGAATGCATGGATTGCTGAAACAATCCTTCCTTCGTCAATACCTTCAAATCCCTTTGTGCTTGCATTCATCATATCTTTAATTTCAATGGGAATTCATATGGCTTTAGGAAGCGTTATTGCTGTTATAGGAATTGCAATTCCGGCTCTTTTGATATTCACAGAGCCCATGGGCATAAGCCCCATAGTCACAACGCTGCTTGTGTACACATCAATTGGAATTCATTATATACTTCCTTTCCACCACCTTGACGTCCTTGTAGGACTGGGTGAAGAAAACGGCATGTACACACAAAAAGAGGTAATGCGCCTTGGGATTTATCTTACGCTGGTTGTGTTCATAATAACTGTTGCAGTAGAAGTTCCCTACTGGAAGATGATAGGATTATTTTAATTGAAGTCAAAATAATTATTTTGCATTAAAAAATCCCAATTAATTGTAAGTGGGATTCAGAATGTAGACAAAATCGTAAGATTAGAATAAAATAATCGAATTTACACATTTATGCTGTGCATGGCTCTGTTATGGCGATAAAGTGGATTTATTGAAACGAAATATTAAGTTGTGTCGATATTTTTCCAGATTTTGTTCAGTATTGATGTAAGCTTAAGTATCATGGTATCATTCTTTTTCTCTTTGAGAAAACCGAAGTTTAAATCTACAGTGAGGTCAACGCCATGCCAAATTTTCACCTTGTTTTCTATTGCAAGTTGCGCTGCAATGGGCTCTGCCAATAACGAACAGGCTATCCCTTCTTTCACAAGCTTTCCTATTAGCAATTCATCATCAACGTACATAATTTTTGTTGTATGATAGCCATTTTTCTCAAAATATTCGATCGTTTCTTTGTAAAATGGACATCCCTTAGTTGTCCAAATCCATTGAACCTTTGAAAAGTGCTCAAACGTGAGTTTATCTTCATCTATATTCCAACTCGGAGGATAAACAACAACCATTCTAAATGATTGCAATTTCACTTGCGTTACATGAGGTGCTATGATTTTCCCATAATAAAATCCAGCATCTATTTGAGAATTAGCTAGTGCATTTGCAATCTCTTCACTTTTTACATCTTTAAAATGAATTTCTACATTAGGGAACTTCTTAGAAAATTGATCGAGCAACTGTCTTATTCGAAGAACTTCGCTATCTGTATTTAGGCTGAGCTGAATGCTTTTGACGGTGTTATGATTTAATGCAAGTGCGGTGTCCGTAAAATCATCAATAAAGCTCAAAATTTTCTCAGCTTTTGAAAGTAATTGTGACCCTTCTGAAGTTAATGACATACCCCTTGCGTTTCTATGAAAAAGCAGAAATCCGAGTTCCTTCTCTAGAGCCTTTATTTGAGCGCTAATAGCTGGTTGGCTAGTTAACAGATTTGCTGAAGCTTCTGTGAGATTACTGGTTTTGGCAATTTCAGTAAAAGCTCTTAATTGCCGTATTTCCATAGCAATCACCTTCCTAATTTGTTTTTTTAAACCTAATGATTAAATCAATTTGTTTTTCAAATTGATTTAATCAGAAAATGCAATTGGACTAGAGTGTTCTTTCGCTTTATACTAATGAAAAAAGAAATTTTGAATGGAGGTAACTATATGTCAGTAAGTGTAGCAATGTTTCTTTTCTCAGTGTCAATGTCGATTTCACCTGGTCCAGTTAATATGATGTCCCTTTCTTCCGGTGTTAACTATGGGTTTAAGAGAACTTTTCCTTTTGTCTCTGGGGCAACAGTTGGTTTTACAATACTACTAATTATAACTGGCGTAGGACTAGCGAACACGCTTTCGCACATAAACGGTTTCTATGAAATCTTAGAATACATCGGAGCCGTATATATTGGCTACATGGGTTACAAAATCATGTTCTCCAGCACGGATATCAAATTGAAAGAAGAGAAGCTGCCAAAGTTCTACCAAGGATTTTTGATGCAGTGGCTCAACCCCAAGGCATGGATTGCATGTCTGTCAGGAATCGTTGCTTTTAATCTAAAAGATTCATATATGATGCTGCTTGTGTTTGTCAGTATTTACTTTCCAACCTGCTATATTTCACTCGCAGCATGGGCATTGCTTGGATCTAAGATGCAATTTATAAATAAAGTCAAAAACGGTATTAAAATATTTAATACACTAACTGGAGGCGTGCTAATCGTTGTTGCTATATATCTATTGTATACGGCATATAAATAGGCATAACTTCAAGTATTTAACCATGCCGCCTTTAAAATCAAACGATATAGTCAGTATTACATTTTATCCAAGTAAAGTCAAGCTAAAAGCTGAAAAAGCAAGACTCAAGGAGGTGTTAGGACTTACCGAAGTCTTGCTTTCTATTAACGCCTGGCAAATATAGACAAAATTAGGCGTTAGATAATACCAAGAAATCAGTGGGTATTTGCATCATCAATATTGTCTACTTAAGGCACGTGGAAACGATAATTCTGATGACGAAATGTGGTACGGAGATGAAAAAGTAGGGTTTGACTACAAGAAGTTGTGGTTTTTGAGTGGAAAATGAATTGAAAAACAAAAGGCATTTAGAATTTGCATTCCAAATGCCTTTTGTCGTTAAACTGAATCCGTCTTAATTGTAAGAGGGATTTATAATTTCAAGGCTTTTTACTCCATAGTCTCCCATTTCAGAATCCCATGTAGTTAGTTCAATGCCGTGCCAATCGGTTCCGCCGGTTTTTATGAGACCGTGTTCATCGGCAAACTTTTCATATTTTTGTATGAGGACTTCAGTGTGGTAAGGATAGTACACTTCAACTCCCCCAAGACCGTGGGATAGAAGAAGTTCCATTTCGCCTAAATCTGCTTTTCCTATACGTGCAGGATGAGCAAAGACGGGTATTCCTCCTGCTTGCCTTATAACCTCAACGGCTTCAGATGAATGAACAGGAAAATCTTCGATGAAGCGGTGTCCCGGGTATTTTTTTACCTTAGTGTTGAAAAATTCAGGCCAGTCCTTCAATGTGTAAGGTTCCCCATTTTCAATCATGGCCTTCATTATGTCAGACAATGCAAGTGATTGTTTGAAATCAGCATATTTTAAAATTTTATTCAAATCGAAATCTATGATGTGATTTTTTTGAAGCCAGTTGTAGTGTTCCAGGAAACTTTCATTGAAATGAGCGCCAATTATTTTCAGAAGGTCCTGAAGCTGACTGTTTTTGATGTCAATGTTGTAACCGAGAACATGTATTAAATGGCCGTTTGAAACCGAAGAAATTTCAATGCCGGGAATAGCCTGAATATTTTCTTTCTGAGATTTTTCTATTATTTCAGCTACTCCGAAAGTTGTATCGTGGTCTGTCAGGGACAATGCTGTCATGTTTTTATTCTTTGCTATTTCAATTATTTCATCTATGGAATTTGAACCGTCAGAATATTTTGAATGAATGTGTAAGTCAATCATGTGATACTCCTAATTTTTTATATAATATTATATCATTTTAATGATAAAATTGTCATTATAATTATTATTTCTAATCATTTTTTAATATTGCACTAATTAATTTTGAATAAATTGTGTGTATTATATTATCAAACGAATATAATAATGGTAAAGGGAGATGTAATATGGAAATTTTAATAGGAATTTTTGTATTCTTTATATTTATAGCTGCAGCTCTTAACATAGGAGTTGTGTTGTTTAAAATATTGTTTACAATAATAGGTGCAGTTATGGGATTTGTTCTCATAATCATGCTTATTCCGCTGGGAATTGGATTCTTGCTTATTCCTGCAATAATAATAGGAATAATCGCAGCGATTATTAAATGTATACAGTTTATATTTTAGCATAAGAATACAAGACTCCGGACTCGGAGTTTTATTTTTGTTGACAAATAAATGATATTTATGTATAGTTTAACATAAGAATTGAAATAATATATTAATGGCAATGAAGAGAAGAGTAATTTTTAAATCATGATAAAGAGAACCGGGAAAGGTGGAAGCCGGGGATTGATTTTTAAATGAACATGGCCTCGGAGCCTTGTGCCTGAACTTTTTTAGGGTACAACGTATGGTATACGTTATAATGCACGGTCAATGACCTGGTAAGGCTCATGCTGCGAAGCATGTGCGAAAAAGAGTGGTAACGCGAAACATCGCCTCTTAGCTTTGTGCTAAGGGGCTTTTTATTTGCAAGAATAAGCAGGAGGAAAAAAATGGATAAAGGCAAATATTATTTAACGACAGCAATAGCATATACATCAGGCAAACCACATATTGGAAATACATACGAAATCGTACTGGCTGACAGCATAGTCAGATTCAAGAAATTAAACGGATACGATGTGTATTTTCAAACAGGAACTGATGAACATGGAGAAAAAATTCAAATCAAGGCAGAGGAAGCAGGAAAGACTCCTCAGCAGTTTGTTGATGAAGTTGCAGGAGAAATCAAGCGCATTTGGGATTTGATGAACACAAGCTACGATAATTTCGTAAGGACAACAGATCCTATGCATGAAAAGAAAATTCAGCAGATATTCAAGAGACTGTACGACCAGGGAGACATTTACAAAGGATATTACGAAGGATGGTACTGCACACCGGACGAAGCATTCTTTACTGAATCACAGCTTGTTGACGGCAAGTGTCCTGACTGCGGAAGAGAAGTGCACATGGCAAGAGAAGAGGCATATTTCTTCAAAATGAGCAAGTATGCTGATAGGTTGATGAAACATATAGAGGAAAACCCAGAGTTCATTCAGCCTGAATCACGCAAGAATGAAATGGTGAACAATTTCATAAAACCAGGCCTTCAGGATTTGTGCGTTTCAAGAACATCTTTCAACTGGGGAATACCGGTAACATTTGATGAAAAACATGTTGTTTATGTATGGATTGATGCCCTCAGCAACTACATCACATTCATAGGTTACGACCCTGAAGGAAACCACAGCGAACTTTACAAAAAATACTGGCCTGCAGATGTTCATTTAATAGGCAAAGATATATTGAGATTCCACACAATTTATTGGCCTATACTTTTGATGGCACTTGGGGAAGAGCTTCCAAAACAAGTTTTCGGCCACCCATGGCTCATGGTTGGTGAAGGAAAAATGAGCAAGTCAAAAGGAAATGTTATTTATGCCGATGACTTGGTTGATTTGTTTGGAGTTGATGCAATAAGATATTTTGTGCTGCATGAAATGCCTTTTGCAAGCGACGGAACACTGACATATGAACTTGTAATAGAAAGAATAAATTCAGACCTGGCAAACATACTTGGAAATCTTGTAAACAGAACAGTTACAATGACAAACAAGTATTTTGACGGCGAAATAATGGCACCTGTTGAGCATGAACCTATTGATGATGAACTTATAAGTTTAGCCCTTGAAACACCATTAAAAGTAGAAAAGAAAATGGATGAGCTGAGGGTTTCTGATGCAATAGATGAAATTTTTACTCTTCTTAGAAGAAGCAACAAGTATGTTGATGAAACTCAGCCATGGGTTCTCGGCAAGGATGAAAGCAAGAAAGCAAGACTTGGAACTGTTTTATACAACCTGCTTGAATCTATAAGAATAGCAGCAGTATTGCTGGAGCCATTTTTGCCTGAAACAGCACAAAAAATTTACAAGCAGATAAACACTGACAAGACTGACTGGGATTCTCTTGCACAATTTAACGGAATGGTTTCTGGACAAAAGGTTGGAACACCTGAAATATTGTTTGCAAGAATAGATGCTGTGAAGAAAATGGAGGAAATAAACAAAATTAACGAAGCTAAAAAGGCCTCTGAAGCACCGTCCCAAACACCTTCTGAAACAAAAAAAGAAGAATCGAAAGAAACAAAGGAAGAAACTGCAGAAGATGATGGTCTCATTTCAATAGATGACTTTGCAAAAATTGATTTGAGAGTTGCTGAAATAGTAAAAGCAGAAAAACACCCCGATGCCGACAAGCTTCTGATACTTCAATTGAAGCTGGGTGATGAAGTCAGACAGGTGGTTTCTGGAATTGCCAAGTATTATGAACCTCAGGATCTTGTAGGAAAGAAAATTGTAATGGTTTACAATTTAAAACCCGTTAAGTTAAGGGGAGTCGATTCAAACGGCATGATACTTGCAGCTCAAAAAGGAAAGAAACTCACTTTGATTTCCACACTTGAAGACATTCCGGACGGAGCAAAACTCAGTTAATTAAGAATGAAGAATAAATATAATTAAGAATGAAGAGTTAAGAGTTAAGAATTAAATGAAGAGAACGGCGAGCCGTTCTCTATTTTTTTTACAAAAACCTTGAATTATCAACCTGTAGGGGCGGACCTCGTGTCCGCCCGCGCGGGAGGGCAGTAGCCCTCCCCTACATTTTTAACTAAAAAAGGATTTGTGCACGCACAAATCCTTCCATTAATTCTTAATTATTCACTCTTAATTCTTAATTGCCTTGACTAAGCTTCTTTTTTCCAAAGTCCGTGCAGATTACAGAACTCATAAGCAGCTTCAACTTCATCGCCTTCAGCAAGTGCAAATACTGCAACTGGTTCTTCTCCAGGAGACAGACATTTTCTCTGAGCGCCTTGCTTTGTAACCAAGTAAATCCATTGAATGAAATGTTCAGGAAGCATTGGATGAGTTACACTACCAACTTTAACTGTTACTTTGTTTCCTTCAACTTCTATTACAGGAACATGCTTTTCAGTAGCTGCATCAACAGTGTTTGGAACCAGTTCTTCCATTTCTTTTCCGCAACATACCAATTTTCCGCCGCCTTCATTAATCAATCCTACTAAATTACCGCAAGTCTTGCAAACATAAAACCTTCCTTTGTTACACATATAATACCTCCTAATATTTTTGAATTATTCAACATTTAATGTATACCCAAAATATCAAAATTTAAAACATAAATTTTAAAATCATTCTGTTTTTCTTGTTCCCATCTTAAGGGCAATCAAGCTTACCATTGCCATTGCAACGGCCATGGCTCCAATGTTCAAAAATGTGTTGACGCCGGTTTTCAAGGCTTGAAATATATTGTCCTCAACCAATGCGAATATAGTCTGATAAAGTCCAAATCCTGGTACTATTGGAATAAGTGCCGGAAATATAAAAATAGTTGCAGGCATTTTAAATTTGCGGGCAAAAATTTCACCGAAAAAAGCAATAACTGTTGTTCCAAGGAAGAATCCAAGCCTTGGACTCCCTTGATTAACACAATAATTGTACACCATGTAACCTAAAGACGCCACAACTGAAGAATATATCAATGTTTTTTTAGGAGCATTCATAATCATGGCATAAAAATAGGCGGCTAAAAAACAAAATATCATTTCTAAAAAATACTTAACTATCATAATACCTCCACCCTATAATATGCCTAAGGAATAAGCAAAATATATGAACACACCTGCTCCTGCTGCCAATGAAGCTGCAACCAGGAGAGCTTCTGCACCTCTAGCCATGCCGGAAATCAAATCTCCCCTTATGGTGTCACGTATGGCATTTGTCATTGAAAGACCAGGCAAAAGGGGCATGATGCTGCCGACTATAATTTGGTTGTAGTTGCCTGTTTTGGCAGCCGATGTTGCTATGATTGCAATAGCTGCAATAATTGTACCCGACACTATGCTTGAGAAAAACTGATATGAATGAAGATTTACAAAATGCTTTGTAATTTGCGTAATCAATATTCCTGTAAAAAGAGCCACTACAAATTCAAAAATTCCTCCCCCAAATAGTACAACAAAAAATGCTGATGAAATTCCTCCGTATAATTGAGTATATTTGTATTCATGAGGTTTATCATTTTCTATTTTTTCAAGTTCCTCAAGGGCCTCATCCAGATTGATGGCATGCAGGGCAATTTGCCTTGACACATTGTTCACGTCGGCTATTTTTTGAAGATTTATTGTTCTTTTTCTTATTCTTTTGACAACTGTGCTATTTTCGTTTCCGTCGCTTGAAATAGTTATATAGAACCCTGTTGGTGTTGCAATTGCTTCTATTTCTTTGATGTCATATGCTTTGCATATGAATTTTATTGTTTCTTCAGCCCTGTATGTTTCACCGCCGTTTTCCAGTATTATTTGAGCGGATAATTTTATTATTTTTAAAAGCTTTGCTGAAATTATTTCCAAGATAAATATCACTCCTATTAATTTACATCGATTATATCATTTTTAATGAATTTGTAAAGTTTTTAATGTGCAACTATACAATTTATGATATAATATTAAAAATATGCAGGAGGATTCAATATAATGAGAGAAAAGGAAGTCAAAGTCCTTAATATTGATAAAGACGAAATAGAAAAAAAACTTATAGAAATAGGAGCACTCCTGGTTAAAGATGAAGATCAGGTGAACTATAGATTTGATACTGATGACAGCATATTAAAGAAAAGACACAATGGTTATTTAAGAATCAGAATAACCAAGAACAATTTAAACGGCAAGGTAAAAAGTGTCATGACTTTCAAGAAAAGCATCAACAGGGACTCCTTAAGGGTAAACGAAGAAACAGAAACTGAGGTTTCAGACTGGGAAAGCACGGCTAAAATTCTTGAAATACTGGGATATAAACAAAAAAGACCAGGTTACAAGCATCGCAGGTCATACTTTTTTGAAGACATATATTTTGAAATAGACACATGGGATGAGGCGACATATTCAAAACCATATCTTGAGATAGAAGTTTCAAATGATGAAGATTTAGAAAAGGCAATAGCGCTTTTAAATTTGGACAGAAGCCAGGTAACAACAAAATCAATCGATGATTTAAGAAAAGACTAATAAGACATTCAGATATTGGCACCGGTAACGGTGTTTTTATTTTACAAAATCTTAATATATTTGCATATACAAAATAATGTGTTATAATCAATTGAAATTTGTCTTGTATCTGCATTGCAGAACGAGAACAGGAGGAAATTATGAATAGAAATTTACAAACAGGCAAACTCACCTTTATGGGAGTTATGCTGGCACTCACTGTTGTGTTTGTTGCTATGACTGCAATACCCACAACATCTGCTTCAATGGCACTTTTTATTTTCCTGCCCACAATGGTAACAAGCATTGTGCAGGGACCTAAGGACGGCGCCATTATGGGTTTTCTTGCAGGAGGGGTTACTCTTTTAAGGGCTCTTTTGGCTCCTGCATCACCTCTGGACTATCTTTTTATAAATCCGTTGGTTTCAATATTACCGAGGATATTTGTAGGGGTAGTGCCGTATTTTGTTTATGTTATATTTGAAAAACTTATAAAATCAAAAACAATTTCTTTGTTTATTGCAGGAGCGTCAGGAGCTTTGACAAACACAGCCCTTGTTATTCTCATGCTTTATTTTATTTACAACGAAGAAATTGTAAGATTGAGCACAGAATTTGGAATAGGCACTACTTTTGCGGCCTTTGCCATTTTCCTTGTCACAACAAGTTCCCTTTTGGAATGCACAGCGGCAGGAATAGGCACGACAGCAGTGGTAAATGTCTATAAAAGGATAAAAAAATAGGAGGATTGCCATGGTTTTGGTGGTTGACATCGGGAATACAAATATTGTCATCGGAGTTTACGAAGGAGACAATATTGCAGGAAGCTGGAGGATGGTCACTAGAAGTGAAAAGACATCCGACGAATACGGTATTTTCATATTAAATTTGCTGAATTACAACAATATTAAGCAAGAAGACATTAAAAGTGCAATTGTTTCATCTGTAGTTCCAAATGTAATGCATTCTTTTCAAAATGCATTGAAAAAATATTTCAACATTGAGCCTATAATAGTGGGCCCGGGAATAAAAACAGGAATAACAATTGCAAATGACAATCCTCGTGAAGTGGGTGCAGACAGAATCGTAGGACTGGTTGCCGCATACCATTTATATGGTGGAGAGCCTCTGATTGTAATTGATTTCGGCACTGCAACAACATATGATGTTTTAAGCGAAAGCGGAGAATTCAAATACGGAATAACATCACCAGGAATTCAGATTTCAGCAGACGCCCTTTGGCAAAAAACAGCGCAGCTTCCAAGTGTTGAAATAAAAAAACCAAAGTCAATTCTTGCAAGAAACACAATTACAAGCATTCAGGCAGGTCTTGTTTACGGATATATAGGCCAGGTTGAATACATTGTAAAAAAAATAAAAGAAGAATTGAACACTGCAAACATGAAGGTTATTGCTACGGGGGGGCTTGGACGTGTTATGTCTGATGAAACAGATGTTATAGACCTTTATGACCCGCAGCTTTTGTTTAAAGGACTGAAAATAATTCACGACAAAAACGTCAAATAATTAAGAATTAAGAATGAAGAATTAAGGAACAAACAGATTTGAGCTATCAAATCTGTTTGTTTTTTTGTAATAAAAAAACTCTTTTAAAATTAAAAAACTGTGATATAATAATAGAACAAACGTTCGGTAAAAAATAAATGTTTGGAAACTACAGCTTTTGAAAAGATTAAGGAGGTGGAAATGTGGGGCAGATTATAATGCATATAGACGTCAATTCAGCTTTTTTAAGCTGGACTGCAGCCTATGAACAGCAAATGGGAATAGACAGGGATATTCGCACGGTTCCTTCGGTCATTGGGGGGAATGAACAAAACCGCCATGGAATTGTTCTGGCTAAATCAACTCCGGCCAAAAAATTCAAAATACAGACAGGAATGTCTCTGATGGAAGCAAGGCAGCTGTGTCCAAATTTATTGGTTGTACCGCCTAATTACAGAGTATACGTGAGGGCCAGCAAGGCACTTAGAGAATATTTAATGAAATTTACTCCCGATGTGCAGGTGTTTAGCATAGACGAATGCTTCCTGAAATTTACAGATTTAAAAAGAGAAGAAGCAGCAGAGCTTGCTTATAAAATAAAGGACGGAGTAAAGGAAAAGTTCGGATACACTGTCAATATAGGAGTATCGGAGAACAAGCTGCTTGCCAAGCAGGCAGGAGACCTTGAAAAACCTGATAAATGCCACACAATTTTTCCTGATGAAATAAAAGAAAAGCTTTGGGTTCTCCCTGTTGAAGATTTGTTCATGGTTGGGAGAAGAACAAAGCCTAAGCTTAACAGATGGGGAATTTACACAATAGGAGATCTTGCTGCTTCTGATTACAATTTCATATCAACAATGCTTAAATCTCACGGAAGAATGATTTACAACTATGCCTGGGGAAGGGATGATTCTGTTTTCAAAGAAAAATCTCCAATTAAAAGCGTAGGGAACTCCAGCACCTTAAAATTCAATGTAGACAACCGTGAAACTGCACATGCCATACTCTTAAGTCTCACGGAAATGACGGCCTTAAGATTAAGGGAAGCAAACATGAACTGCAGGGTTGTGAGCGTGAGCATAAAAGACAAGGATTTCGGATACGAAGCAAAGCAAAGGAAACTCATGTATTTCACTGACTGCACAAGGGACATTTATCAGAACATATGCAGCCTGTTTGACGAACTTTGGGACAGAAGGCCTATAAGGCAGCTTGGTGTTTCTGTTTCAGACCTTGAGTTTTCTCATATAAAACAAACAAATATTTTTCAGGATGAACTGAGCATAAAAAATGAAATTCTTGATAAGGCTGTGGATAAAATAAGGGTTAAGTATGGGGATGAAGCTGTGATCAGAGGAGTATTTGCCAACAGTGACTTAAGTCCGATTTTGGGAGGATACCCCGACGACGAATATCCTGGTATGGGAAGTATCTTGTAAAGGTGATAATATGAAAATTTTAAATGAACCCATAAAAGTAATGGTCATTTTCAACACCGACGGCAAAATAGAACCTGTGAAATTCAGGCTTGAAGACAAGGTCGTGAAAATTGAAAAAATAATGAAGACATACGAAGAAAGTATTGTTGGAAACACAAGAATAGTCTTTGTTTGCCTCCACAACGGAAAAGATATTTTTGAACTTAAATATGAAGTTGACAGCAAAATCTGGTATTTGTTTAAAAAATAAATCCTGATGACAGCGTCGTGATTTGTCAATAGTCTAAATCCTGATTAAATCAGGATTTTTTATATTAAACACAATACCACTACTCCTCTAGTTTTAAAATATGACAATATCTCGTTGTAATAAAAAGGATTAGATGATATAATAATGCGTAATTGTAACTTTGAGGTGAGAAAAGTGAGCGAGTTAGATGAATTGGCAGTAAGCGCCAAAACAAACGAAGATTCCATGAACAAATTAATTAAGCAATACGAGAATTTCATATTGAAGTGTGCATCTTCGGCAGCCCGTATCTATGTCTCAAGAAGTGATGATGAATGGTCCATTGCATTGGCAGCTTTTACAGAAGCTGTAAAAAATTATTCTGCTGAGAAAGGCAGTTTTTTAAACTTCGCAGAACTTGTAATAAGAAGGCGCATTATTGACTTCATCCGGAGCAAGTCGAGATATGCTCCAGAAATTTCGGTAAATCCGTCTATGTTCGGTTCTGAGACGGATGAAGAGGAAGATTATTCAATGCAGGCTGAAATAGCCCAAAAGGTGGCAGCTACGGACGAAAATTCAGCAAAGCTTGAGATATATCTGGTCAATGAAATTTTTTCAGCCTATGGATTTTCCTTCATGGATTTGGCTGAATGTTCGCCAAAAGCCGACAAGACCAAGAGGGCTTGCGGCAAAGTTGTGGCATATATGTTAAAAAATCCCATATTGATAAGCGAAATGAAAGTAAAAAGGCAGTTGCCGTTGAATTTAATTGAAAAAAATACAAAAGTACCCCGTAAATTGTTGGAACGTCATCGAAAATATATAGTAGCTGCAGTGGAAATTATGTCGGGGGATTTTCCATATCTTGCAAGTTATATGCGATATATTCGCGAGGAGTTAGAAAAATGAAAGCAGTAATTGTAGAAATCAAAGGCAGCAATGCAGCCGTTCTGTCTGAAGATGGCCGCATATCGCAGGTAAAAAACAGGAATTATAAAATTGGACAAGAAATATCAATGTCAAACAACAGTTATGCTAAGTGGGCTTTAACAGCAGCTGCTGCAATGCTTTTGTTTGTCACTCCGGCATGGGCGTACATGACTCCGTACTCCTATGTAAGTCTTGATGTCAATCCTTCTTTTGAATTTTCTATAAACCGTTTTGACCGTGTATTAGAGGTTAAGGCTGTAAATGGTGATGCAGAGGAAATGATTAAAGAAATAAATATTGACGGATTAAAAAATAAAGAAATAAAAGATGCTGTAAGAAATGTTTTAACAGAGCTTAAAAATCAGGGATACATTACTGAAGGCGAAGATGGCGGAGTAGTAGTTGCTGCTTCAAGCAAGAGCGAAGAAAAAACCAATAACCTGGCAGTTGCTTTAAAAACAGCTGTTAATGAAGAAGTGGGCAAGAATAAGGAAAAAGATTCTATAGAAGTTTCAAAGGGAGCAACGGAAGCTTTGGAGGCTGAAAACAATGACTTTGAAGAAATTGAAAAGTCTGATGATTCTAAAAAACCAGAGGATAAAAACAGCGTAGCTTTGGACGATTCTCAAGATAAAAACAAAGATAAGTCTGAAAACAAAGACAAAGTCAAGGAAGAAAAGAATGCATCGGATAAAAATGAAGATGAAGATATAGAAGACGGAGATGAAACAGGCGTTGAAGTCGAGGTTGTAAAAGTCAGCCAGCAGAAAGTTGATGAAGCAAAGGAAAAAGGTGTTACACCAGGAAAGATGAACCTTGTTGACAAACTTGCAGAAGCTTCAGGAAATCCTGAAGATTTTGACAAGGAAGAATGGCTTGACAAACCTGTAAAAGAAATAATGGATGCTACAAAGAATTACGAGAAAGAAGCAAAAAATAAAGATAAAGACACGGAAAAATCCGTTGAAGTTGAAACTGAAAGCAAAGCAAATGGCAATCACGGAAATGGAAACAGCAATAACGGAAATTCTGGCGGCAAGAAAAACTAAAGCGTTTAAGGCCTCTTCGGAGGCTTTTTTTCATTTTCTTGACAATTTTTTTTACATATAGTATTATTATTTAAATAAATCTTTTTGCACTGCAACGTAATTTTACGCAAATACAGTACAAACTGAGCAGGCGATGGACATTGTTCATGGGGCTGGGCCAATGGCAGCAGGTTATACCTGTGGGACGGTAGTATGTTCCACGGGTATTTTTGTATGTTCTAACCCAATTTTTCGGACATAAGTGAAAAAGTTAACATATGATTAAAAAATAGAGGGAATATAATGATTGAATTAGGAATAAGCAATTTATCAAAAATGTATGGTGTGGATAAAATATTTGAAAATGTAACATTTGATGTAAAGACAAAGGACAAAATTGCCTTAATAGGCCGAAATGGTACAGGAAAAACAACGTTGATGAAGATAATGGCAGGCAAAGAAAGTTTCCAGGAAGGCCAGGTCAACAAAAGAAAAGGATTAACCATAGGATACCTTGAACAAATACCAAATTATGATGATGATAACACAGTGTTGGATGTTTTGAAAGAAGCCTTTAAAAATACAGAAGAAATAAAAACTCAAATGGAAGAAATTGAAAAGACATTTGATATTCTTAAAGGTGAAGAGCTTGAAACAGCCATAAAAAAATACGGCAATCTCCATGATTGCTATGAAATAGCCGGCGGATACAGCGTGAAAGAAAAATTGAGCAAAATACTTAAGGGTCTTGAAATATCGGAAGAACTTCAAAACAGAAAGTTTAATTTGCTGAGCGGTGGAGAAAAAACAAGGGTAATTCTCGGTAAAATTCTTCTTGAAGAGCCGGAACTGCTTCTTCTTGATGAACCATCAAACCATCTGGATATAAAAAGCGTTGAGTGGCTTGAAGAATATTTGAATTTGTATCAGGGAACCATTGTAATAGTTTCCCATGACAGATATTTTCTTGACAGGGTTGTAAACAAAATAATAGAGCTTGAACCAGACGGTGTACAGATTTACAACGGGAACTATTCAAAGTATGTGGCTGAAAAAGAACTGCGTTTTTTGCAGGCAATGAAGGAATATGAAAGCCAGCAGAAAAAGATTAAGAAAATGGAAGATCAGATTCAAAGATACCGCATATGGGGAGAAATGCGTGATTCCGACAAAATGTACAAAAGAGCGAAGGAACTTGAAAAAAGGCTTGAAAAAATAGAAAAAATAAACAAACCTATAGTTGACAAAAAAACTGCAGATTTTCACATAGACAATGTGTCAAGAACCGGCAGAGAAGTAATAAAGGTTGAAAACCTAGAAAAATCTTTTGATTTGAAGAAATTATTTGAAGATTTGAGCTTCACATTGTTTTACAAAGACAGCCTCTGCATTTTGGGAGAAAACGGAACTGGAAAATCCACCATGCTTAAAATAATACTGGATGAAATAAAAAGCGATGCAGGAAGCGTAAAAATAGGCTCAAATGTTAAGATTGGATATCTTCCTCAGGAAGTTTCTTTCGACAGGGAAGATGTTTCAATTGTTGATTATTTTTCATATCATTATGGGATTTCCATAAGCGAAGCACGCAAGGAGCTGGCTAAAATCATGTTTGCAGGAGAAGATGTCTACAAGCATATAAGCACATTATCAGGTGGCGAAAAATCAAGGCTTAAGTTAGGCATGCTCATTTATGAAAATGTAAACACACTTGTCCTTGATGAACCCACAAACCACCTTGATATTGAATCAAGGGAAGTGCTGGAGGAAAACCTCATAAATTATGAAGGCACAATACTTTTTGTGTCCCACGACAGATACTTTGTGGATAAAATTGCAACATGCATAGGAGAAATTGAAAACAAAAAATTTAAAATTTATGATTTTGATTATGAAAGCTACAAAAATGAAAAGCAAAGAATTGCAGAATTAAAGCAGTCTGCTGAAGTAAAGGAAGAAAAGACAGTTTCTAAAAACAAGGAAGTTTATCAGAAGAAAAAGGAAGAGACAAGAGCTGCAGAAAAAGCAAAAAGGGATTTGGCGAAGCTTGAAAACAATATTCTTGACACAGAAAACAAAATCATAGAGCTTGAAAAAATACTTAACACAAGTTCTGCTGAATGGGATTTAAATGAATATAATAATAAATATGATGAATATGTAAAACTCAAAGAAAAAATAGAAAATTTGTATTTGGAACTGGAACTATATCAGTAAAGGAGAAACAATGACTGATTATATTATTAGAAAGTTTATAAAGGATTATTACAATGTAAAGGACTCAGGCGTGAGGCAGACGTATGGAACTGTAAGCAGCATAGTTGGAATTGTCGTCAATGTTTTGTTGAGCCTTAGTAAAATTGCTGTAGGAACAATTTTCAACAGCATCTCTGTAATGGCAGACGGCGTGAACAATCTGTCAGATGCAGGTTCAAATGTAATATCCCTCATTGGATTTAAAATATCCGGCAAGCCAGCAGACAAGGATCACCCCTTCGGGCACGCCAGAATAGAGTATCTTACGGGGCTTGTACTAGGTATTGTAATTCTATTAGTTGGAATAGAACTTTTAAAGTCGTCCTTCAACAAAATTCTCAATCCTGAAAAAACAATATATTCCCTTGCCATGATTATTGTTCTTTTCATTTCAGTAGCAGGGAAACTTTGGCTCAGCAGATTTTATTTTAATGTTGGAGTAAAAATAAATTCAACAACAATAAAGGCAGCATCCATGGATTCAAGAAATGACGTCTTTGCCACATCGGCAGTTCTTGCATCTGCACTGATATCATTGTTTACAGGCTTCGAAATAGACGGATACATGGGGATTTTAGTTGCTTTGTTCATTTTGTATTCAGGGATAGGAATATTAAAGGACATATTAGATCCTCTCCTTGGAGAAATGCCTGATGTTGAGCTTATAAGCATGCTTGAGAAAAAAATATTGTCTTATGAAGGAATTTTGAACATACATGACCTGGTGGTTCACAATTACGGACCCAACAGGTATTTTGCAACAGTGCATGCAGAAGTTGATGCAAAGGAAGATATACTCAAGTCCCATGACCTCATTGACAACATTGAAAGAGACATTTCAAAGGAATGCGACGTCAACCTTGTAATACATCTGGACCCCATAATAACAAATGATCCTGAAATTAACAAACTTAGGTGCAGCACGGGTAAAATAATCAGAGCAATAGATGAAAAGCTCACCATGCACGATTTCAGGGTTGTTAAGGGAGAAACTCACACAAATTTAATATTTGATGTGCTGATTCCTGTGGATTACGATATGCAGCCTTCTGAGCTGGTTAAAATTATTGAAAAGGCAGTGAAGAAAGAAAATGAAAGATATTTTGCAGTAGTGACCATAGATAAAAATTACGTTTCTACATACATGAACAATCCATATTTGAAATGATATTGACAAGGAAATATAATACTTGAATTTACAAAACAAGAGTTGAGCTCAGGCTCAACTCTCTTTATGTTCTATATCTTATCTTTTTCCGCTGCAGCCAAGTACGTCTCTCATTTTGTGAGCTACCATGTCTTTAATTGCAACTCTTCCTGGTCCTAAGTACTTTCTAGGGTCAAACTCTGCAGGATTTTCAACAAGCACTTGTCTTATGCATGCTGTCATGGCAAGTCTTAAGTCAGTATCTATGTTTATTTTGCAAACTCCCATCTGTGAAGCACGTCTCAGCATTTCTTCAGGCACTCCTGCAGCTCCAGGAATCGCACCGCCGAATTTGTTGCAAAGATCAACAAATTCTTTTGGAACTGATGATGAACCGTGAAGAACTAACGGGAAGTTCGGCAGAAGTTTTTCAATAGTTTCAAGTCTTGCAAAGTCAAGGCTTGGGTCTCCCTTGAACTTGTAAGCTCCGTGGCTTGTGCCTATGGCAATAGCAAGAGAGTCAACACCTGTTCTCTCAACAAATTCCCTTGCCTGGTCAGGGTCTGTATATGTGGCATCTTTTGCGTTTACCTTTACAGCATCTTCAACACCTGCCAGCTTTCCAAGTTCTGCTTCAACAACAACACCTTTGCTGTGAGCATATTCAACGACTTTTTTAGTCAATGCTATATTTTCTTCAAAAGAATATTTTGAACCGTCAATCATAACAGATGTAAATCCGTCATCAACACACTGCTTGCATATTTCAAAATCTTCGCCGTGGTCTAAGTGAAGGCAAATGTCTATTCCTGAGTCTTCTATTGCTGCCTCAACCAGCTTTCTTAAATAAATTGGATTTGCATACTTCCTGGCTCCTGCGGAAACCTGGAGAATCACTGGTGCATTTTCCTGTTTAGCGGCATCCACAATACCCTGAATAATTTCCATATTATTTACATTGAAGGCTCCAACAGCATAATGGCCTTCATAAGCTTTTTTGAACATTTCCTTTGATGTTACAAGAGACATTTTATTTCCTCCTAAATATTAATAATTGAAATGTGTTATACTATATATTCAAATTATACTATAGTCAAGGGTAAAAAACATCAACTATTTTGTAAATTTTATTTAAATATTGTGAACAAAATCCAAAATGAACATAAAATGAGAAATATTAAGAAAATTAAAGCAATCTAAAGAAATAATGTTAATAATCTCTTTAAATTAGTTTAATAATCGAAAATTATGCTAAATGGCACTTGATAACGAAACAACAATTGGTTATTATATAGATTGTAAGTGTTAGCACTCTACGACATTGAGTGCTAACAATCAAATGGATAAATAATTACATTAAATAAAATAGGAGGAACAAATTATGACAGTTAAACCATTAGGCGAAAGAGTAGTAATTAAAATGGTAGAAGCAGAAGAAAAAACTAAAAGCGGCATCGTGCTGCCAGGAACTGCAAAAGAAAAACCACAAGTAGCAGAAGTTCTTGCTGTAGGAGCAGGAATCACAGCTGATGAAAAGAAAAAAGATGAAATAAAGGTTGGAGACAAAGTAATTTTCTCCAAATTTGCGGGAACTGAAGTTAAAGTTGACGGAGAAGAATTGATAATAATCAAATTATCTGATGTTTTAGCAGTTATAGAATAATATAAGGAGAGGTATGGAAAATGGCAAAAATAATAAAATTTGACGAAGATGCACGCCGTTCAATGGAAAGAGGCGTAAATGCTTTAGCAGATACAGTAAAAGTAACATTAGGACCTAAAGGAAGAAACGTAGTTCTTCAAAAATCATTCGGTTCACCTGTTATTACAAATGACGGTGTTACAATAGCAAGAGAAATCGAACTTGCTGATCCGTTTGAAAACATGGGAGCTCAGCTGGTAAAAGAAGTTGCAACAAAGACAAATGACGTTGCAGGTGATGGTACTACTACAGCAACTCTTCTTGCTCAGGCTATTATAAGAGAAGGTTTGAAGAACGTTGCAGCAGGCGCTAACCCTATGATACTTAAAAGAGGAATTCAGGCAGCAGTGGAAGCAGCAGTAGCTGAACTTAAAAGCACAACAAAGAAAGTTGAAACTTCAGAAGAAATCGCTCAAATTGCTTCAATTTCAGCCGGAGACGAAGAAATAGGAAAATTGATTTCTGAGGCTATGGACAAAGTTGGAAAAGACGGCGTTATCACTGTTGAAGAATCCAAGACTATGGGAACTGACCTTACAGTAGTTGAAGGTATGCAGTTCGACAGAGGATACTTATCAGCATACATGGTTACAAACACAGAAAAAATGGAAGCAGTTATGGATAATCCATACATTCTTATAACTGACAAGAAAATCTCCAACATACAGGAAATTCTTCCTATATTGGAACAAATAGTTCAGTCAGGCAGATCACTTGTAATCATAGCTGAAGACATTGAAGGTGAAGCACTTACAACACTAATACTCAACAAGTTAAGAGGAACATTTAACTGTGTTGCAGTAAAAGCACCTGGATTTGGCGACAGAAGAAAAGAAATGTTAAGAGACATTGCAATTCTTACAGGCGGCCAGGTAATAACTGAAGAATTAGGATATGAACTAAAAGACACAACTATTGACATGCTTGGTAATGCAGCAACAGTTAAAATAGATAAGGAAAACACAATAATAGTTCACGGAGCAGGCTCACAGGAAGAAATCGCTGAAAGAGCAAAACAAATCAAATCTCAATATGAAGAATCAACTTCTGAATTTGACAGAGAAAAACTTCAGGAAAGACTTGCTAAATTAACAGGCGGCGTTGCAGTTATCAATGTAGGTGCAGCAACAGAAACTGAAATGAAAGACAAGAAATTGAGAATTGAAGATGCTTTGAATGCTACAAGAGCAGCTGTTGAAGAAGGCCTTGTATCAGGAGGAGGCGTTGCTCTTCTGGCTACAACTAAAGTTGTTTCTGAAGTTGCAGCAGGCTTGACAGGAGACGCTAAAACAGGTGCAAAAATAATTGAAAAAGCCCTGGAAGAACCGGTTAGACAAATTGCAGCAAATGCTGGCCTTGAAGGAAGCGTAATTGTTGAAAAAATCAAAAACAGCGCTAAAGGAATCGGCTTTGACGCTTTGAACGAAAAATATGTAAACATGATTGAAGCTGGTATAGTTGACCCAACTAAAGTTACAAGATCAGCTCTTCAAAATGCAGCAAGCGTAGCTTCAATGCTGTTGACAACAGAAGCAGCTGTAGCTGACGAACCAAAAAAAGATGAACCAGCAATGCCTCCAATGGGTGGCGGAATGCCGGGAATGATGTAATAACAATTTAAGTTATAGTATTGAATATGTTGACTAAGTGATAAAACCGTCCAGCTTTAGCTGGACGGTTTTTTTATGACTGTTATAGAGAACTGAAATTATTTAGGACGGAACAGCCTACAGCTTTAACAGTGACGGAAACATCAAGAAAATAGAGAACTTAAATGGCGAATCATATACATTCACATATACCGGAGATAAGCTGTCAACAGTAACAAACCCTGCAGGAGAATTCATATTTACATGGAGCGGTGATCACATTTCAGCAGTAACAGATAGCACGGGAAGGACAATTACATACACCTATGACGGAGATAACCTTGAAAAAAGCATGAACCCTGACGGAGACAGCCTCATATACGCATACACACCCGAAGGATACATGACAAGCATAACAGATTTCAACGGAACAAAGTACATTGAAAACACATATGACGACCAGGCAAGAGTCATAACTCAATATGTGAAAGAACAGGGAACAGCATGTTTCACATACGACATTCTGGCAAGAAAAAATACCGTAACGAGAGACAATGGCTATGAGCTGTACATCATATACGACGAGCTGGGAAGAATCATAGAAGAAACAGACAGTTACGGAACAAAACTCATAGAATATAACGAGCTTCACCAGAGAGTGTCGGAAACCGATAAAAACGGGAACAAAACAACATACCAACACGATGACAGAGGAAACATAAGTGAAATAAAATATCCTGACGGAAGCCTGGAGAAATTCAGCTATAATGTGAATAACCAGCTCATAAGATACACTGACGGCGAGGGAGCACAAACTACCTACAAATACGATACTAACGGCAACATAAGCTCCGTAACGGACGGAAACGGCAATATAAAATATTTTGAATATGATGAAAACAACAACCTTATTTCATCAACGGATGCCCTGGGTAACATCACAACTTATAATTATGATGAAGCAGGAAACCGTACTAGCGCCACAGATGCCTTAGGCAACACCACAAACTACACCTATGATGAAATAGGGCGAATCCTTTCACAGAAACTGCCTGACGGAGCAACAACATACTACGAGTATACATCAGCAGGAAAATTAGTGAAAGTAACTGACCCTTCAGGTAACGTAAAAGAATACACCGTTGACGGAAACGGCTTTAATCTTACAGAGAGCGATTGGATGGGTAATATAACAGCATATACATACGACGCTATGAGTAATATTACTTCCATCACCGATCCTTTAGGCAATGTTACAACCTATGAATATGATACAGACGGTAACCTTAATATTACAACAAATGCCAACGGTGCAGCGACCATGTATACCTACGACGCAGGTGGACGTATGACATCAATGACCAATGCAGTTGGTGCCACATGGCGTTACACATACGATGCCAACGGAAATCTTTTGACTACTACCGATCCTATGGGTGGTGTGATTGACAATGGTTACGACAGTATGCAAAGAACAATGTCCAATATTGATGCCAACGGCAATGAGACAAAATATTACTATGACGGTGTCGGTAATCAGACCAAGGTGATAGATGCAATGAATCAGAGCACCATTCGTAATTATGATGCCAACGGCAACCTGATTTCAGAACGTGACAGAAACGGAAGCATAACCACGTATATATATGATGCAAACAACAGTCTGACCAGTTCTACAAATGCACTAAACAGTAAAACCACTTACGTTTACGACAGCGTTGGAAATCTTGAAAGTATCACATCACCAGCCGGAAACACTGAATCATATATCTATGACAACAGGTATAACAATACAGGTATAACCAACTCAAGAGGCTTTGTTACAAACAACAGCTATGATGAACTTGGAAGGCTTACCTCTGTTACACATGCAGACGGAAGAGTTGTAAGCTACAGCTATGACTCCAACGGGGCTATCACAAGCATTACTGACGAATTAGGCGGTGTTACTACATATACATATGACAGCAATCGCCGAATTCTTTCAACCACAGATCCAAACGGAGGAATCACATCCCAGGCCTATGATGCTATGGGCAATGTTCTTACAAGAACAGATTCAATGGGATATGTTACAACATACACATATACTAAAAATAATGAAATTTCCTCAATAACCGATGCAGAAGGAAATACAACACAATATTCATACGACCTGATGGGAAGACTATCAGAAACCACGACTCCCGAAGGCAACACATCAAGGACAGTATATGATAAAAACGGAAATATCACCGAGATAATCAATGCAGACGGTAAATCCTACACTTATAGGTATGACAGCCTTGACAGGTTAATTTCTTCAACAGACTGGAACGGAAATCTTCGTACCTATGATTATGATGCCGAAGGAAATACAACGGGAGCCATCGACCCTCTGGGATATACTTCATCACAGTCCTATGACGCATTAGGACAGCTAATTAAAGACACAGACAGAAACGGCAACGTGCGTGAATACACTTATGATGCAGACGGCAATATGACTTCCTGCACAGACCCAATGGGAGGAATTACTCGATATACCTATGACCAAGACGGTAATCGACTAACTGAGATTACACCGCTGGGGCTAAGCGCAGCCAATACCTATGATTCTATGGACCGTATCTCAAGCACTACCGATCCAATGGGTCATGTAGTTACATTCTTCTACGATGCAAAGGGTCAGCTCATAGGCATGACAAACAAAGACGGCACCAGTGTTGCATATACCTTCGATTCAAATGGCAACAACATTACCGTTACCGATGAAGAAGGCTATGTCGTAACATACACCTACGATTCCAACAACCGCATGACAGAATTGAAAAACGCCAGAGGCTACACCACTATGTTCGAATATGACAAAGTGGGCAATCTGATCAAGACCACCAATGCCCTTGGCGGTGAAAGCAGCTTGGTTTACGACAGAGACGGAAACCTGATTTCCGAAACAAACACCGACGGAGCTACAACCACATACACTTACGACGTGCTGGGACGTGTTGCATCAATAACAGACCCAAAGGGTGCCGTAACAACCACCGAATATGATGGTAATGGCAATGTTGTGAAAATCATCCAAGCAGACGGACACAGCATCTCGTACACATATGATGCAGCTGACAGGCTTATTTCATACGTGGATGCTGCTGGCTATACTTACAGCTTCACTTATGACGGTAATGGAAATAAACTTTCTGAGACCGATGGTAACGGAAACACAACCTACTATACCTATGACGGACTTGACCGATTGGTGAGCAAAACAGATGCTGAAGGCGGAGTATCCTCCAAGACCTACGATGCAGACGGACGTCTCATCAAGGTCATCAACGAAGAAGGTGCACAAACACATTATATTTATGACGATTGTGGCAAAATAGTTAAAATGACAGATGCACTGGGCAATGCAACCCTATACACCTATGATGAAATGGACCGTGTCCTCACCGTTACAGATGCACGTGGAGGCGTGACTTCTTATACTTACACTGACCGTGGTGATGTGGCGACTGAAACTAATGCCGAAGGTTATACCGTATCCTATGAGTACGACGGCAGACACAACATGGTTAAGAAGACAACAGTTGATGGCTCTACCACTTATGTATACGATGCCTTAGACCGCCTCATTTCCATCACTACTCCTGACGGAAAAACAGAGACATTTGAATATAACGGAGAAGGAAAGATAATAAGCAGTACTGACAAGGGCGGTCATAAGACTAGATATATACTTGACGCTAACGGAAATATTATTGAAACAATAGATGCTATGGGAAACAGCGCCTTGTTTGAATATGATTCAATGAACAATTTAATAAAGACATCAATGCACCACATAGATACACAGGACAATGTGAACGAATGGGAAATCACTTTGTACGAGTTTGACGGCAGAGGACTTGTGACAAAGGAAGTAAATGCACTGGGATCAGTTACAACCTATGTATACGACGGTAACGGAAATCTTAAAACAAAGACAGACGCCGACGGAAAAGTGACTGCATATGCCTATAATGGTCTTGATATGATTACCTCTATCAACTATAATGGAGGAAAAGAGGTATCCTACCGATACAATAAGGTAGGAGATCTGGTGGAAATGAACGACTGGGTAGGCAGGACATCCTTCGAGGTTGATTTATTAAACCGCATTACCAGGACTACCGACACAAAAGGAAAGGTTGTTGAATACAACTACGACGAAACAGGCAACCAGACCTTAGTCAAGTATCCTGACAACACCACTGCTGCCAAGACTTATGACCTTTTGGGCAACTTGAAGTCAGTAACAGAAACCGATGGACGTACAACCCGCTATACCTACGATGGCATGAACCGTATTTCTAAGATGGAATACCCACACGGCTGGGTTGAAGATTATCAGTACGACTCCGTAGGCCAGCTTTTGAAGGTAACTGATACAGACCCATCAAACAATGACATGAAGCAGCAGAAGCATGCCTATACCTACGATTACTGCGGCAATATGACATATGAATACATGCGTGGAAATGGTACAGGAGAGGCAACAGTTGAAAACACCTACACATATGACGCATTGCACCGCATAACATCAGCACACGAGAACTACGGCAACAAGACACGAACATATCAGTATGATTCTTTGGGTAACCTGACTTATGAAACCGAGCTTGGAAATAAGTCCATAGACTACAAATTTAATAATCTGAACCAGATTACCAAAAAGACCGAAGACGGATGGATGTCCCAGAGCGATTTTACCTACAACAGGCGCGGTAACCTCATTCAGGAAACCTACACCAAGAACAGTAAGATTTCCGTCACCGGAGAGTATACCTACGACGAGACAAACAAAATGGCTCTTGGCGTAAATGAGCTGGGAGAAAGCAGCGCATACCTTTATAATGGTTTAGGAGCCCTTGTTGAAAATACATGGGTCATTAAAAAGAATGCCTACGGCTACCATGACGTATCTGCTCTGACAAACATGGTAGCGGGAGAGGTCGTTGTAGACTCACAGACAGGCAAGAAGGACAAAAAGGATAAGCTTGCTCCGGAGGTAGTAGCAGCCAGCCCTGAGCTTAACAAGACATCCACGGTTGTAAAGCAGTTTGTTGTGGACTACACCAGCGACACCTTCGAACCACTGATGGAGTATGAATTAAACAGTCTTGAATACCGATACGTCTACGGAAATGACAGATTGAGTGTCAACATCACTGGCGTAGATACCAGCGCGGGCAACCTAATTGAAAATGTCAACCAAATAAGGCTGTACTACCACATGGATTACCTGGGTACGGCAGACTATCTGACAAGTCCAATGACCGGCAAAGTAGAAAGCTGGACTCACTACAACGAATGGGGAGAAATCACCCACAATGCAGTACTGAAGTGCGGACAGCGAGAGCTTGACATGGTGAAGCGTTATGCGACACATGACTATGACAGCGTGCTTAGTATGTACTATGCCAAAGCCAGGTTCTATGATGCGCAAAACAGAAGGTTTGATTCAATTGATCCAATTTTAGACGGAAGTAAATATGACATTACAGATTATGTGAAAAATCCTGTACAGTTTGTTCAGTATCTGTATGTTGAGAATAATCCTGTTGTATATGTTGATATTACAGGTAGATTTTTAACTGGTACTGTACTTAAGGATCGTGCATATGGTACAGATATATTTATGTTAAATAAGTATTTGTTGGATAATGGATATGAACGTTATTATACGCATTTTACAATTGACGATCTTAATCATTATACAAGTAGTACAGATATAGCAGTTAAAGCGTTTCAGAAAAATAACGGACTCAAAGAAACAGGAAATGTTGACAGAAAAACATGGGAAAAGATGGGGTTCAGCATAAATAAAACACTTGAAGAAGAATTTTGGACAGGACGTAAGGGAACAAATACGCTTAATATTGTGGTATCTGGAAATGATATAGTAATAAATTATGCACCTAAAATTTATATTTCTGAGGATGTAACAAAAGAAAGAAAAATATATCGTCAAGGAGGATACCACATTGTTTATACTAAATGTGAAAAACCGGTTGATGAGACCACATATAACAATTATGTAAAACGCGTAGTAGATGGTTTGAAATATTGGGGTAAAGGAAATATCAGCATTCAAGGTGTTTCTGGGAATGTTTCAATAAAAGTTTCCCCAACTAGGACTCTCAGAAAATCAGAAGCAGATATAAAGCTAAATATTAGCAAAGAAGGAAGAGGATTAGCATTAGGGGCTGCTTGGTGGTCGACAGAGTGGACGACAAGCTATGAGATACCGTTAGGATGGGAAGGATACAGAGAACCTAAAAAAGGTGGTGTAGATAACGTAGCTATGGTTAATGCACATGAATTTGGACATGTCTTAGGATTATTTGATGCCTACGGATATATCTGGACGCCGGAAGCCCCAGATACTAAAGCACCAGAACATGGCATCATGCGCAGTGTTTACAATGAACATCCAAAAGTTACCGACACAGATATCGAAATGTTGTTGTATTCATGGTATACAAACAGTCTTCAGGGATACGTGGATGGAATACTTGCACCTGAATCACAGGCTTTTTTTCATTAGTTTTTAAGGAGTTTGATTTATGAGCAAAAATAAAAAAATAACCTTAGGCTTAGCAATTACGGTTATTGTATATATTGGTATCTTATTATACACGCATTCTCCATATTACATTTTGGAGCACAGTGCAAAACCATATATTACTGAAGCTGAGCAATTTTTCACCCAGAATTTAGGGCAGCTCCGAACACTTGTTGAAATGGCAAGGGATACGGACGAAGACATTTATTATTCATTTAGTTCCACAGTATTCAATACACCCAATATTCCTACTGATATTGAGGAAGTTTTATTTGAATTGGCAAAGAACACTGAGAAAGATTATGCTGTTAGAATATTTAGTGGAAACGTCAAAATCTTTATTGCAAACGAGACATACCTTCAAGTAGATTTAACACATTCCGTCCCGCCATATAGAGAACTATACAAATATGAACGTAGATATGATTTCGGAGATGGTTGGATTTTGTATACACTTTATGTTTTACGTGGATGATGTAATTTCGGTAAGTTTAAGGATGTACAGCAAATACTATAAGGCATGAGATATGGGTATAAAAAGGTGCGGGGTATACGCCAAGAGCAAGACTTGGGAACGCTTCAGCCGTCTTGACGTTAATAACTATTAAAAAATTGATTATAATAGCACATTGACGGGGTTACTGACATAAGTGTAAATATTGGCTTATGAACCTGTCATAGTGCTATTATAGTGCATATTCAATCAGTATGATTCTTTAAGCAATCTGGACTATGAAACAGAGAGGGTAACAAGTCCATAGACTACAAATTTAATAACCTGAACCAGATTACCAAAAAGTCTGAGGACGGATGGAATACACAGAGTGATTTCACATACGATAGGCGCGGTAACCTCATTCAGGAAACATATACCAAGAACAGTAAGATTTCCGTCACCGGAGAGTATACCTACGACGAGACAAACAAAATGGTGCTTGGGGTAAATGAGCTGGGAGAAAGCAGCGCATATCTGTACAACGGTCTGGGTGCCCTTGTTGAAAATACATGGGTCATTAAAAAGAATGCTTACGGCTACCATGACGTATCTGCTCTGACAAACATGGTAGCGGGAGAGGTCGTTGTAGACCCACAGACAGGCAAGAAGGACAAAAAGGATAAGCTTGCTCCGGAGGTAGTAGCAGCCAGCCCTGAACTTAACAAGACCTCCACTGTTGTAAAGCAGTTTGTTGTGGACTACACCAGCGATACCTTCGAACCTCTGATGGAGTACGAAGTAAACAGTCTTGAATACCGCTACATCTACGGCAATGACAGACTAAGTGTCAACATCACCGGCGTGGATACAAGTGCGGGCAACCTAATTGAGAAGGTCAACCAGATAAGGCTGTACTATCACATGGACTATCTAGGCACGGCAGATTACCTGACAAGTCCAATGACCGGAAAAGTAGAAGGCTGGACTCACTACAACGAATGGGGAGAAATTACCCACAACGCAGTATTAAAGTGCGGACAGCGAGAACTTGACATGGTGAAGAGGTATGCTACTCATGATTATGACAGCGTGCTTAGTATGTACTATGCAAAAGCAAGGTTCTATGATGCGCAAAACAGAAGGTTTGATTCAACTGATCAGATCTTGGATGGCAGTGTCTATGACATTACAGACTATGCTAAAGACCCTGTTCAGCTTATACAGTATCTGTATGTAAAAAATAATCCGGTTATTTATATAGACCCAGATGGACTACGTCCTGTAATAGATGACTTAGATCCATATGGAGCATATTCAAAAAGACAAGAAAAAATAGAGACAGAAAAGAGTTTTGATTATCGGTATTATCGACAAGAACATAAAGATATGTTTATTGAGGGAATTGTATCGTCAGCACCTGCACCTGTACATGGATTAGATTTGTCCCAGGTCAGAGATTATAATAATTACATTAAAAAATGTGATAAGGGGACGGATTATACTAAACCAACCATTTTAGCGATAGATACTGGAGATAAGAATGTTGATATTGCATATACAATATGGTGGGACAATCGCCCAATAGAAGAGTTTGAAGGAGACCCTCGATATACTGCAATGACTGTTGCTGCATTTCAAAACAAGTTAATGCGTATGTCATCTAAAGGCATTGATGTAAGCAAACTTTCAGTTGCTGAGCTAAATAAACTATTTGGTGAAGAGATGAATTCTCAAGCTGAAGGAACAATGGCTATGTTTGGTGCTGCAGTAGCTATAACAAAGAATGCTTTGGGAGTAAGTAATCAATTAAATAAAATTAAGGGTGGGAGCGATGCACTTCAAACACTGTCCAGACAAAGCGTAGACGATAAATTAACAAGATATTTGTTGAATGCTGATCACCCTGTTGGAGGTAGTAAAGCGAAATGGTTTAAAGAGGCTTTAGGATATACGCAAAGTAACATGGATGATTTAGCTAAACAGATTGTATTTGATCCGACCAAGGCAGTACAAACAGGAGTTACAGAATACGGAACTAAATTCAATCAATCAATTTCAATCACCGGAGCAAACGGTAAAGTAATAGACGTTACTTTTGCATGGATGAAAAGCGCAGAAGATGATGTTGTAAGATTGGTTACGTCAATACCAACAAAAAAATAAGCATATTGGAGGAGCCAATGTTAAAAGAATATGATGTTGTTAGAGCTAAAAGCGACTTAAATCCACTAATCCCCAGAGGGACAAAAGGTGCTGTAATGCTTATACTTCACGAAAATCCTAATAAATATGAGGTCGAATTTGTTGATGAAAACGGAGAAACACTTGAACTATTGACAGTTGGTGATGACGACCTTGAATTGGTTGAAAACTAATGTGACCACAGGAATGACAACCTATAGAAAACGGTAGTTTAGCGGTTAATTCGGAAAGCCGACCACTTATCTGACGCGCAAATGACCATTTCGACCACGTCATAAGCATCTTACAACCGTCGGCACTGCCGGCGGTTGTGCTTTGTCGCAGGTGCAAGGCGACCACGTGGCTTTATCCTGCACAGTAATAATATTCTGAGCAGGCAGTGGTTTTAACCTTAAAAGGCGAAGTGTGACATTGGGGGACGGGGTTGTTGTCATCATTCTCGATATCAAGGGGACGGAGTTGCCACAATCTGTGAATTTCTAGTTTTTTAGAGAGATGAATGGAAATGAAATAAAGGTTAGTAGCATTCCAGTTGAATGTTACTAACCTCATTGTATTGCGTCCATATTTAAATAACGTGAAATACTTTTCCTTTATAAACTTTGTCCTTGTTATATTATCAATTATTTGTTACAATTTTGTAAATAGAAAATTTCAAAGGAGCAGCTTTCACAGATGGCTAAAATAATTTCAATTTCAAACCAAAAGGGCGGAGTAGGGAAGACCACAACAACAGGAGCTATTGCAGCCGGATACAAAAGCCAAGGTTACAGAGTGCTGTGTGTCGATCTTGACCCGCAATCTAACTTGAGTTTCAGTTCGGGGGCTGAAACTGAAGATTGTCCCACAATTTATGAAATATTGAAGGGTGAGGCAAAAATAACATTTTCAATTCAAAAGTTGCCTTCTTATGATGTCATATCCTCCAATATTTTATTGAGCGGAATCGAGTTGGAGTTTACACAGACAGGAAGGGAATTTTTGCTTAAGGAACAATTGAGTGCAGTCAAGGACAAGTATGACTACATATTTATAGATACTCCTCCTGCTTTGAGTATTTTGACAGTAAATGCATTTACAGCATCAGATTACATTATCATTCCCATGTTGGCGGATATTTTCAGTCTCCAGGGAATCGCCCAGCTTTCAGAAACAATTGAAAGAGTTAAAAAGTACTGCAATCCAAATCTAAAGGTTGAAGGAATTGTTCTAACAAAATTCAATCCAAGGACAATTCTGAGCAGGGAAATAAAAGGAACGGCCGAACTTATAGCACAACAGCTTGACACCAGTATTTTTAAATCAACAATAAGATCCAGTGTTTCCATAATGGAAGCACAGACGAACCAGCAGGATATATTTAACTATTCTCCTAAAAATCCTGCAACCATGGATTATATGGATCTGGTAAAGGAACTTATTGAAAGAGGGATATAACGCATGGCGAAAATTAAGAAAACATTTGACAGAGAATTGATGTACAAAAAAATTATGCCTACTAATTTAAAGAAGGAAGAAGAGCAGGAGGAAGGCGAAGATGCACCTTCGGCTGAAAAAATATATCCTGCGGAAAAAACTGTACCCATGGAAACATCAATTTTTCAAAACAAGGAAATTAATGTTAAAAAGGAAGAAAAAAACGACGTTATTTTATACAATGTCATGGAAAAACTTGTATTGAACAAGCTGGATGCAACTCTTAAAAAAATGAACTGCTGCAGGTGCGACCGCTGCAAGGAAGATATTATAGCTATTGCTTTGAATAATTTAAAACCAATGTACATTGTTGCAAACAAGGATAACATAAACCAGAAAATCCATGAGCTGGGTGACATAGGAAGCGAAGTAACAACTGAAGTAATAAAGGCAGTTCTCACCGTTAGAAAAAATCCCAGACATTAATTTTATATTTCTTCTTAAATTTTATCATTTTGTGACGATATCATATAAGAAATAACAGTATATTATATGAGGTGATCACATGCAGGATAAAATAAACACCATTGATGAAATCAATTTAGACGAAGACACATTGAAGAATAAATATCTTACTTTTTATACAGAACATCAGCTGTTTGGAATTCCAATCGCTGATGTTGTTCAAATTGTGGGAGTACAGGAAATTACAAGGGTTCCTGAGTTTCCAGACTACGCCAAGGGAGTAATAAATTTAAGAGGAACTATTATTCCTATAATTGACGTAAGGTTGAGGCTTAAAAAGGAAGAAAAGCAATATGACGAAAGAACATGTATAATAGTAACAAGCATCAACGGTTCGTATATTGGATTCATTGTTGATTCTGTGGATGAAGTTGCTAAAATTAGCGAAGCTAACATATCAAATCCTCCTAAAATGGGTTCTGATTATACCAGCACATACATAACTGGAATTGCAAAATTGGAAAATAAAATTGTATTGCTGATGAATCTGAAAAAAATGCTCAATGAAAAAGAAATTGAATTGATAACCAACCTGGATTAAATCTGCTATAGAAGGAGAAAAATATGTACGAAGAAGCTCAAGAAGAATTTGAAGAAATTGAATTTCCATGGCTTGTTTTTAAAATAAAGGAAAATCTATACACTGTGAACAGCAGGACAATAACCTCAATTGTCATGCTGCCTGAAAAGGTAACAAAAGTTCCAAATGTGCCAAACTACATGCTTGGTCTCATTCACTTAAGAGGAAACGTGATTCCACTTACTGATTTAAGACTTTTGTTCAACATGAAATCAATTACAGAAGAATATGAAGATTTCATAAAAATGATTGATGACAGAAAAGCTGACCATACAAACTGGGTAAATGAACTTGAACGTTCAGTATCTCATGATGAGGAATTCAAGCTTACTACAGACGCTCATCAATGTACATTCGGCAAGTGGTATGATAATTTTACAACTGACATAGAGGCTGTAAACTTTCATCTTAAAAAAATCGATGAACCACATAAAAAAATACACCAGGCAGCAATTGATGTACACAACTGCACACATGACTGCAACAACTGCGACAGGGAAAAATGCCTGAAGGACGTGTTTAAAGAAACAAAAGAAAAAAACATGCCGTATATGTTGGGGCTATTGGATGAAATGAAGGAAATTTTCAAGCTCCACTACAAGGAAATGGTCATAGTGTTCGAAGATGACAATTCATTCATGGGAATTCTAGTGGATGAAGTTTTGTCTGTTGAAAATATAACTCCTTATGAAGAAACAGAAGAAATACGAAAAATGTGTAGGGAAGGTTTTGTAAAGGGAGTAGCAAAGGGACATAAAAATAATGATGTACTACTAATACTTGACGAAGAGAAAATTATGAACCTGGCATAAGTTGAAAAAATTACTAAATTTTCTCAAAAATATGACGATTATATATGTGTAAAAAATAAAAGAGGTATTATATGAAAATCCAAAACATTAACAATTTTATGGGCTACAATAAAAGCACAAAATCTACAAAAAGCGAAGAAATCGTAAAAGCAAAAAATTACGATGTTATTGACATTAAAAAAACTTCCGTAAACAAAGACAGCAAAATTGAAAATGTCAAGAAAAATGTTGTTTCACAAATAGAAGCTGAAACTCAGGCTGAAAAGATTCAAAAGATAAAAGAAAGTATCGACAACAAGACATACAAGATTGATGTGGATGAAATTGTCAAAAAACTATTGAAATAAGAGGATAGTATGAAAACATTGTATGAAATACTCAGGGAAAGTGCAGAGCTTTATAGTAATTTTTTGGAGTTGGAATATAAAAAATACGAATTCATAATCAAAGACGATACGTTATCTTTGGATGAAACAGTAGCAGAAGAACAGGCTTTTTATATGAAAATGAGAGGCCTTGAGCAAAAAAGAATAGCATACATTGAAAAAATGGGCATGAAAGATAAAACTCTTGCGGAAATTATAGAGCTGTCGGGTGATGATGATAAAGCAATTCTCAAGGAAGCATATGACGAATTGAACAGGCTTATAACTGAAGTTAAGAAAATAAGCGATTTGTGCAAGCTTGTTATTGAAGTGAGACTTCGCAGAATAGACAGGGCAATGAGCAAGCTGGGGCAAAAAGAAAATACATATTCAAATGAAGATGTAAAGAACAACAATACTAAAAGCTTTTTGCTCTCTAAAAAAATTTAAGGAGAATCATATGCTAAGATCAACATTTTTAGGATATAAGACAGCTACCAGTGCCTTGACGGTAAGTCAAAACCAGATGGATGTAGTGGGGCAGAACATTTCTAATGTAAATACAAAAGGATATACAAGGCAGCGTGTTGACATAAATTCAGTTTCATTCAGAACAAACAACCTAAAATACGGACCTGCAGGTGTCGTAATAGGGCAGGGAGTTGAAGCATCCGGAGTAAGCCAATACAGAGATTCTTTTCTTGACTTGAGATATAGAACCGAATCATCAAAGGCAGGAAGTCAGGAAGTTCAATTGAGTGCTTTAAGCGATTTAGAAGCAGTCTTTGATGAAATTACAACTGATGGGCTTGATGCTCAATTTTCTGATCTTTTGGAACAGCTTCATTCATTGACGTCATCTCCTTCAGACCCGGTGCTGGAGGGAGTTGTAAGGACGTCTGCAGAAATGCTCACACAAATGTTCAACAACTATTCAGCTCAGATACAAACAATCAAAGATCAGCAGCAGACATATCTTAAAGACGGAGCAATTGAAAAAGTAAACCAGCTGCTGGACAACATAGCAGAACTCAACAGCCAGATAAAAGCAGACAATGTAAGCGGCAATCCAGCATTGGAGCTTAATGATAAAAGAAATACCCTCATTGATGAACTTTCAAGTTACCTGGACATTGAAACGGAAGTGGTCCCTCTAGATATTGGGGGAGGTAAAAAAATCGATGAACTTGTAATTAAGCTGAAATTGTCTGATAACAACATGGTAAATATTGTAGACAGAGATAAATATGCTGAATTTTCATCAGCTTTGGACAGCGCAAGCAGCGACGTGAAAGTTGAACTGACAAAAAACATAGACAACAGCTATACTAACACAGATTTAACCGATTTAATTGATAAGGGGCAAATTGGCGGTTATATTAAATTTTTAAACGGCAAGGGTGATTTTGCAGATAAAACTGATGTGGATTCACAAACCAAGGGCGTTCAGTACTACCAAAAAATGCTGGACACTGTGGCTAACAAGTTTGCAGCGGAAATGAATTTATTAAACGAAGCAGATAAGCCACTGTTTGATAAAAGAAGCGGAACTGAAATTACAGCTGGAAACATTAAGATATCAGATGCTTGGGCTGATTCAACAAATTCATATATAAATAACACTACAGTCGTTACTGCTGGAGACAATGCAGGGGCTACAGATAATATACTGAGAATGATAGCAAAATTTCAGGAAAAAATGGATTTTACTACTGATACTGGCAAGGCTCTGTTTAAAGGTTCATTCCAGGAATTTCTTTCATTTACAACCACAAGGCTTAATCTTCAGGTGTCTGATGTCGAGACAGCTTATGAAACATATTCAGAAACACAGTTTCAAATTGAGTATTCAAGAAGCAGTCTGTCTTCAGTTGATTTGAACGAAGAAGGCGTAAATCTTCTGACATACAGCAAATCATACAATGCAGCAGCAAGGCTTATGACAACAATAGATGAAATGCTGGATACATTAATTAACCAAATGGCTAGGTAGGCGGTGAAATTATGAGAATAACTACAAACATGATGTCTAACAAATATATAAAAAACCTGAATAAATCTGCAAATGAGATGAATTATTTAAATGAAAAGGTAACAACAGGCAGAAAATTTTTTAAGGGTTCAGAGGACCCTGTAAGCGCAATAAAGGCATACAAGCTTAGACGTGAATACAGAAGCACTGAAATGTATGACACAAACATAAAGGATGTTGATTCATTCCTTACATCAGCAGAAACAAACCTTACTGAAATAAGCGATAATCTGGAGACAGTGTATAAATCTTATTTAAAAGGTATAAACGGGACAATGGGTTCAGACGATAGGGAAATAATTGCCAAGGAACTTGACAACCTGCAGAAATCCATGCTTGCATCTTTGAACGGAAAATTCAGTGACAGGTATGTTTTTGGGGGAACCAGCAAAGATGAGCTTCCATTTACTCTTAATGCAAACGGCGAACTTCTTTACAAAGGAGTAAATGTGAATTCAAACGATGCAGCATTAGAACAATTGTCCAAGGAAGTAATAAACATCGATCTTGGACTTGGAATGACATTTAATGGTGGAAATCTTAATCAGGACACTGTATTTAACATTTCCATGTCAGGAATAAGTTTCATGGGATACGGAGAGGCTGTAGATGAAAACGGCAGTCCTAAGCTTGATTCCGAAGGTAATCCTGTTCCTAACAATCTTTACACATTGGTTGGAAAAATGAAGGATGTTTTAAGAAGCGATGATTATTCCATGGAAAAGATTTCTCCATTCATAGGAGAATTTGAAGACCAAAAAAATCAAGTGTTGGTAAGCATAACAGATATTGGATCAAAAACAAATTATTTGGATTTCCTTAAACTTAGAAATGAAGACAATCAATATAATTTAAATGAAAAGCTTGTAGAAGTTGAAGAAGTGGATAACGCAGAAGCAATTGTTGATTTTACAATGCAAGAATATTCATACAATGCTGCCTTGTCAATGGGAAATAAAATTCTTCAAAACAGTTTTATTGATTTCATGAAATAATAAAGGAGTGAAATTATGATTGAACCTCTTATAGAAATTAAGACCATTCCCATGTCCATGGAATTTAAAATTAATAAGGCACGATATGAAATAATCAATACAAATGCTACCTTTGAGATGACCAGGGATAAGGGCGGAGTGCAAATGCATATGAAGCCCACAAGGCTTAATATTGACACTGTTGAAGCAAGGTATTCAGCAGGAATAAAAAGTGCAATGCGTTCTGTAGAAGACTTCGCACAAGAAGGTATACAGGCAGCATACAAGGCTACGGCCAGATATGCTGAAGAAGGAAACTTAATGCTTGATATAAATTTCATGGATAATCCAATTCCTGAAATTGCCATGAGAAGATTTTTCAGCGATGTTGATTTTAATATTGGATTTGCTCCGAGCACCGGACCTGATATTTCATGGGAACCTGGAGAACTTTCAATTAATTTTGAAATGGATAAACTTAATTTTGACTGGAATGTAGAAAGACCGCAAATAAACTTCATTCCGGGAAGTATAGAGTTCATAATAAACGAATATCCAAGGGTAGAAATAAATTATGTTGGCACCCCAATTTTTGTTCCACCAAGTTCGAATCCTTATAATAAGGCGATAGACACAAGAGCATGAGGTAAAAAATGAATATAAAAACTAGAGATTTTGGATATATTGCCGTAAATGAAGAAGATGAAATCACATTTACATGTGGAATGTATGGTTTTGAAGAATATAAGAAATATGTCATATTGAAAGACTCACCGGAAGATGATGTTATGTATCTTCAGTCTCTTGAAAATAATGATTTATCTTTTGTGTTGATTGATCCATATGCTGTTGCCACAGGTTTTGATCCTTCAGTTAATGAAGAAGACTTGAAAGATTTAGAAACAGTCAGTGAATCTGAATTAAGGTTTTTGGTTATTGCAATTATAAAAGAAGAAATTAAGGACTCTGTTGTGAATTTAAAAAGTCCGATTGCATTAAACCCAAAAACAAGAAAAGCTAAACAAGTTATTTTGCAGAATTCCTATCCTCTCAGATACAACATATTACAAGAGGGGGATTCCATATGTTAGTAATAAAAAGAAAAGAATCGGAATCCATACTGATCGGGGATGACATTGAGATAATAATTTCTGAAATTTCTCAGGATAAGGTTAAAATAGCAATCAATGCACCCAAGGACATTAAAATAACAAGAAAAGAACTGGCTGAAACATGTGAATTTAATATTAACGCTTCGGAACAAATAAGTAAAAGTAGCTTAAATAATATTAAGTTAAGTTTAAAAAACACAGACAAAAAGTAGAAATATTAAAAATTTCTTAACTTTTTCTGCATCTTTTTTGAATTTTTATTACAAATGTAGTTTTAAATATACAAAGGTTTGCAAAAATATAAAATTTGCAGGCCTTTTTTTATTGCCAAAAATTATAAAGTCATGAATAATTCAGCATTGTTAAAAAAAGAAGCAAAAATATACAAACTTTTTCCATGCACTATATATGCACATTAAAGTATTAATATGCAAAATACGGTGTGTCGAAAATGCTTGCAATTTGCAGAATCTTCTATTATAATTATTTTTGTTAGTAAAAAAATTGATAAGTGGTAAACCTGCCGAAAGGCAGCGACACAAAGCTACAGGGCCTAAAGATATTTATTCTATGGTTGCCAGCTGCCAATAATAATGAAATGTAATTATTTTTTATAATTATAATTTAATTATTATTGTCGCATGCAAACATATAAACTTTATATGTTTTTTATTATGCCTTTTTTTAAGATAACGGGGGAGATTAAGATGAATTTTGATAACAATGTAAGTTTAAATCTATTGAATAAGAGTCTTGACGGGCTTTGGCTCAGACAGCAAATCACTATGGAAAACATAGCTAACTTTTCCACACCAGGCTATAAAAGCAAATTTGTTGACTTTGAAAGCCTTCTTAAATCAAATCTTAATAATACTGAAAAAACTTCAGAAGCAAACAATCAAATAAAATCAAGCAACATCATAATTGAAGAAAATAATGATCAATCATTGCGACTAGATGGAAACAATGTGGATCTTGAAAAAGAAAATCTCCAGCTTGCAAAGACGCAGCTTGAGTACATGTATACAGTCACTGAAATGAATTCTTATTTTTCTAAACTTAAGTCTGTTATTTCAGAAGGCAAAAAATAAGGGGGAAAGTTATGGCATTTTTGGAGTCACTTAATATCAGCGGATCAGGGCTTACTGCTCAGAGATTCCGCATGGATGTAATATCTGAAAATATTGCAAACATTGATACAACAAGAACAGAAAACGGGGAACCTTACAGAAGAAAGATGGTTGTTCTTACTTCTGAAAACAGTTTCAAGGAAATGATGGTTAAAAATATTAAGGATTATGAAGCCGGTGGAGTGGAAGTTACGGAAATTGTTGAAGATCAAAGCGAGTTCAAGCTTGTTTATGACCCTGAACATCCGGATGCCGATATGAACGGATATGTGAAAATGCCCAATGTTGATTCTCTAAAGGAAACAGTGGACATGATGGAAGCATACAGAGCGTATCAGGCAAATGTAACTGCTCTTAACACAACAAAACAAATGGCAGTGAAGGCTTTGGAGATAGGGAGATAAAAAATGTTTATAGAACCGATACAACCAATTAAGGGAATTTACCAGATTAATGAATTAAGCAAGAATGAAAACACAGTTGAAAAAGGAAACAGTCTTTTCAAATCCATTTTTGACAATGCATTAAATGATTACATAAGTGCTGAAAAGCAGGTTGACGAAGACATATACAAGCTTTCAACAGGAGAAAGCGATGATGTTCACAATTTAATGATAAATACAAAAAAAGCAGAATTATCTCTTGATCTTATGATACAACTTAGAAACAAGACATTAGATGCTTACAATGAAATAATGCGTATGAATTTATAATATAGCGTACATATTTAGGAGTTATTAATGGCTGATCAAATCAAAAACATCGTCAAAAGTATAAAAGACTTTTGGGATAAATTAAGCAGCAAAAGCAGGAAAATTATAATTGGCGGATTTGCAGGCATAGTTGTGGCGTCTTTAATTATTGCACTTGTTTTGAACAACAAGGAATATGTTGTTTTGTTCAGTGGTATTGACGAGGAAGAAACTGCTGAAGTAATGCAGCAGCTTCAGGAAAACAACGTTGATTACAAATATGAAAATGACGGAACCATTCTTATACCAGAAGCGCAGGAAAGCACCTTAAGAATGCAGCTTGCACAGTCAGGACACCCCAGAAGCGGAACAAATTACGATGTTTTTACTGAAAATATTGATTTCATGACAACAGATTATGAAAAAAGACAATATGAAATATTTCAGCTTCAGGAAAGGCTTCAATCATCAATTATGACAATTGATGGTGTTGAGGATGCAATTGTTACTATAAGCGTACCTGAGGAAAAAAACTTCGCATGGGAAACAAATACTGCAAAACCTTCCGCTTCAGTAAAAGTAAATCTTAAAAGCGGCAAGTCATTATCCTCTTCTCAAACAGATGGAATAATGCAGCTGGTGGTTAAAAGTGTTGAAGGTCTGGAGGAAGAAAATGTTGCCATTGTTGATAATGATGGAAACAGTCTTGTGGCAAGTGGAGAAATTAAGCAAACAAACACCATAAAGCTTAAACTGGAAATTGAAAAGCAATTTGAAAGAGAAACAATCAAAAATGTTTCAGAGTTCCTGGCAAAGATATACGGTGAAGAAAATATTAAAGTATCTGCAAAATGCACTATTAATTTTGATAAGAAAATAAGCGAGATGCTACAGTACCTGCCAGATGAAGAAACAAAACTTGGTGTTCCGGGAAGCACACAAAATCAAAGAGAAATAACAGGACCCGGTGAAACTGTTGGAGGAATATCAGGAACAGAATCAAATGCTGAGGTTCCCACATATCCGGGAGTAGTAGTAGAAGGCGACAACATTTATTTTAAAGATTCAAACTCAATCAATTACCTGGTAAGCCAGCTGAAGGAACAAATTGAGCATAATCCGGGGGAAATTGAGCAGTTGACTGTTGCTGCTGTAATTAACAAGGCAAGCATAAGAGATGAGGAATTAACTGAAGTCAAGGAACTCATAGCTTTCTCGGCAGGTGTTTCAACAGAAGACATAGCACTTCACAACATGCTTTTTTATGATCCTGATGCTCCGGCTCAGCCTGCAATATCAGATGAAGTAAATGGAGAAGATGCAATAACTATGAGAGAGATACTGATTTACGGCGGAATAGCGCTGGCAGTTTTATCGGTGCTGATTTTCATATTGAGCATAGTCTTAAGAAAGCGTAAGAAGAAAAAAGAAGCCTTGAATGCTGCCAAGTCAAAAGCTGAAGCAGAAGCTGAAGCAGCCGCAGCCGGTGATTTCTCATGGCAGGATATACAAGATGGAATTAAACTGCAGGAAACACAGGAACAGGCTATTAAAAAACAGCTTAAGGAATTTACATCGACAAATCCTGAGATTGCAGCTCAGCTCATAAGAACTTGGATAAAGGGGGATGAAGAATAATATGTCGGACACAAAACTTACAGGAAAACAAAAAGCAGCGGCAATTATCATTTCTCTCGGAGCCGATGATGCATCGAAAATATACAAATACCTTAAGGAAGAAGAAATAGAGCAGCTAACATTTGAGATTTCAAGGCTGCAGCACTTAAGCCCACAGGTAATGGAAAGCACATTAAAGGATTTTTATGATCTCTGCCTCACTCAGAAAGTTATAACTGAAGGCGGATTCGAGTATGCCAGAAACGTTCTAGAAAAGGCCTTTGGGGCCCAGACGGCGTCAAGTTTACTTGAAAGAGTTACAAAGACCATGAGGACAAAGTCATTTGAATTTCTCAGGAAAGCGGATTATAAAAATCTCATTACAATAATTCAAAATGAACATCCTCAGACAATTGCACTCATATTGTCTTATGCAAGGGCAGACCAGGCATCAGCAGTAATTGCAGAGCTGCCAAAAGAAAAAAGAATCGATGTTGTTGAAAGAATTGCAAAAATGGACCGTACATCTCCTGAAATCATAAAGTATGTGGAAATGGAGCTGGAAAAGAAATTCAATTCCATTGTTTCTGTGGATTTCACAGAAATAGGCGGAGTAAACTACGTGGCAGATGTAATGAACAACATGGACAGAAGCAACGAAAAATATATATTTGACGAACTCAACAAAAAGGATGTCAAACTCGCAGACGAAATCAGAAAGAGAATGTTTGTATTCGAAGACATTGTTACAATGGATTCTCTTGGAATTCAAAGATTCCTGCGTGAAGTGGACAGCAAAGATCTTGTATTTGCAATTAAAGGCTCCAACAAAGAAGTTGCCGATGTATTGTTCGGCAACATGTCAACCAAGATGGGTGATACAATCAAATCTGAGCTTGAATACACTCACAATGTAAGGTTGAGAGATGTTGAAGAAGCACAGCAGAGAATAGTTTCAGTAATAAGGCGCTTGGAAGAAGAAGGAGAGCTTTTCATAGCCAAAGGCGGAAAGGATGATATTATTGTCTAATATAATAAAAGCCCAATATGTAGTTTTTGATGACAAAAATATACCCAGAATAATGAAAACCGAGCCTGAACCAAAGGTGATAAATACCCCAAGAGAAGACCTGTATGAAATTTACAACCAAAGGGAAGTAATTTTAAAAGAAGCCAACGAAGAAGCCATGAAAATAGTAAATACAGCAAAAAGAAATGCTCAGTCTGAAATAACTGAGCTAAAGAAAAAGGGCTATGAGGAAGGCTTCAATGCAGGAATGGAAATAGGCAAAAATAAAGGATATGAAGAAGGACTGCTTACGGGACGCAACAAGGCAGCCGAAGAAATTAAAGAGCTGAATCAATCACGATTAAAAGAAATATCATATATGATTGAAGAAATAGAAAATGAAAAAGATGCCATAATTTCAAAATATGAAAATAGTATTGCTAATTTATCAATTGAAATTGCAGAAAAGATTATAAGACAAAAAATAGACTCAAATGAAAATGTGATTACAAAAATAATAGACGATTCAATCAAGGATTACAGAAACGTTGAATGGATAAAAATATACATTTCAAATGAAAGTGATGTTAAGAAAATCAAGGCCGACAAGGACTTGATAAACAATCTCAACAAAATATCCAGTGACGTTAAAATAGAAATTGCAAGTGACTTGAAAGAAGGAAGCATAATAGTTGAAACTCCCGAAGGAATAGTGGATGCAGGAGTAATAACTCAGCTTAACAATCTTAAGGAAATGGTGCTCAGCAAAAATGATATGTGATGAAAAACTTAAAAGTATCCGTGACACCATAGCAAGAGAAGACCTTTGCTCATACATAGGCAAGGTTAAAAGAATATCAGGAATGATGATCGAAGCAACGGGAAACAGGTACAAAATCGGAGAGGTATGCGAAATACTCAATGATTCCCGGGATAAGAGAGTCCGAACAGAAGTAGTAGGATTCAACGACGGAAGGGTATTGTTGATGCCTTATGAAGACATAAAAGGCATCGGTCTTGGAAACATTGTTGTGTCAACAAAAAACAAACTTAAAATTCCGGTTGGAGATTTCCTCATAGGACGTACAGTTGATGCAACCGGACATCCCATTGACGGTGGAGAAGATTTCAACAGTGAAGAGTACTGTTATGTTGACAGCGAGTACATAAACCCATTGTCAAGGCCCAGAATTGAAGAAAAACTGAGTTTCGGCGTGAAGGCAATCGACGGTCTTCTCACAATAGGAAAAGGTCAGCGTATGGGTATATTTGCTGGAAGCGGCGTTGGTAAAAGCACACTTCTTGGAATGGTTGCAAGAAATGTAAAAGCCGACATAAACGTTATAGCCCTTGTTGGAGAAAGAGGAAGAGAAGTAAGAGAGTTCATTGAAAAAGACCTTGGAGAAGAAGGATTAAAGAGGTCTGTACTGGTCATAGCAACTTCTGACCAGCCTGCAATGCTCAGAGTAAAATGTGCTATGGTTGCCACAACCATTGCTGAATATTTCAAGGACAAAGGAAAAGATGTGCTGTTGATGATGGACTCGCTCACAAGATTTGCAATGGCTCAAAGAGAAATAGGACTTGCAACGGGAGAACCTCCTGTAGCCAGGGGTTACACTCCTTCCATATATGCAGAACTTCCAAAGCTTCTTGAAAGAAGCGGAAACTTCAACACAGGCTCCATAACAGGAATTTACACGGTGCTGGTTGAAGGAGATGATACGAATGAACCAATTGCAGACACAGTGAGAGGAATTGTGGACGGACACATTGTTCTTACAAGAAAGCTTGCCAATTCAAACCACTATCCGGCAATTGACATAAATGCAAGCATATCAAGGCTTATGAATGACATTGTGTCAAAAGAGCAAAACGACAATGCTAAGAAAATGAGAGACTTGCTTTCAGTGTACTATGCAAATTATGATCTGATATCCATAGGGGCATATAAAAAGGGAACAAACTTGAAGCTTGACGAAGCAATATCCAAAATCGATATGGTAAACAACTTCCTCATGCAGAGAGTGGACGATAAATTCACATATGATGACGTGCTTGCGCTAATGAATGAAATATAGTGATATGGGGGAACAATGAAAAAGTTTAGTTTTTCGCTGCAGAAGGTTTTGGAAATAAAAGAACAAGTTTTAGAAAACTTGAAATTGGAATTAAGCAACTTAAATCATGACTACAAAGAAGTGGAAAATGAAATAGCAATTATGAAAAGCAAATATTCAGATATAAATATGGAATTTTCAGAAAAATCATCTGTTTCCATTTCTGTTGGTGAAATGTCTTATTATAAAATGCTTTTAAGCAGCATACTGAGAAAAATAGAAAGCAAGGAAGAGGAAAAAGAAAAAATCCTTAAAAAAATAGAAGATAAAAGGCATGAAATTGTAAGCAAGAATGTAGAAATATCAAGCCTTGAAAAATTAAGGGAAAAAGAGCTGGAGAAATACAACAGTGCCCTGGCGAAAAGCGAAGAACTTTTCATTGAGGAGTTTGTTTCAAACAAAAGCATGGTCAAGGGTTACTTAGTATGATAAATGATTTTTAACTATTGAAAGGAGGTGAGTATAATGAACGTAAATTTAAACGGAATGATTCCGGGACAACTGGGACAAATGCCAAAAAACATGGCTGCAGTAAGTACAAAAGAAAATTTTTTCATAAATTTGTTAGATTCTTTGATGGCAGAAAACATACCAGGGACTTTGATGGCAGCTACAATGGTTGATAATCCTGATGTATCAGTTAAAGATGTTAACTTGCTTGAAATGATAGGAAAAGATATGGATTTAAGCAAATCGTCAGATTCAGTGACTACTTCTTATGTACAGCTGGTTTGAAGGAAATTGAACCAACAGAAAAAGTTAAAAAAGAACACGGATGAAGATTTAATGGCTTCGATTGAAGTAATGAGCCAATACCTTGCATACGTACCAAATTTGGAAACTGACAACTATGAAGTGTTTAAGGCTGATGACAGCATGAAGGTTTTTAATGAATTGATAAATCAATCAAAACCAAAATCAGATACTATGCAAAGCTTTAAGGTTCAAGAACAGCAAAATCCGGCTCAGGAGAAACTAAATACTGAAGTTCCTATGTATGAAGGCTTAAAAGAAATCAGCACATATGCAGAGAAGCTGATTACGCACATAGAAAACAGCAGAAGCAAGCTTAAGAATGAAATTGATCTTAATGCAAATCTGGCAGAAAAAAATAAATTAATGTTTTCTGATAACAAAATAATCCAAGTAAGCGACGAGTCATCTTACATAAAATCTTCAGCCATTTCTCAAATTAAGGACAAAATTGAGCTGATGGTTAATGAAAGAACAAACGGTACAAAAGAAGTGACCATGGAACTGCAGCCTGAAAAATTAGGCAAGGTAAACATAAAAATGTTCTATGAGGGCAACAAGCTTACAGTGGAAATAAAGGCATTGAATGAAGAAACCAGCAAGCTGCTCATGTCAAATTCACAGGAGTTAGCAAAAGTATTGAACAAGACAATAGATTCCAACGTGAATGTTGTTGTAAAGCATGATGAAACGACTTATGGTCAAAATCCTCTTGATTACAACCAGAATCAAAACAAAAATCAGCAAAAAAATAATTATACATACAGTGGAAATGATCATGATGACAACGACGACGACATTTTTTCTCGGATTATGAACAGCACAGCATAAGAAAGGAGGGTAATATGGAAATAAACGCATACGGTACAAGTGGTACATCTAATTTAAATATAAGCACAAAAAACAGTTCAGCACTGGATATGAATGACTTCTTGAATTTGATGGTTGCCCAGGTAACAAACCAGGACAGCATGAATCCCATGGAAAATACGGAATTTGTATCACAAATGGCCCAGTTTTCAGCATTGCAGGCAATGACTGATTTAACTGAAATATCAATGCAGGGACAAGCGACATCTCTCATTGGGAAAAATGTTGTTATGGCAAGCTATAACAGCAAGGGAGAGCTTGAAATACAGGAAGGGGTAGTTCAAAAGGTAACTATCCACAGCGGTGAAACAAAGCTTTTTGTAAATGATATTGAGTATGATTATTCAAATGTTATGGAAGTTAAAAATGAATCGGAAGAAACTGTTACAGAAATGGACATAGCCACTCAAATGCTTGAAGGAGTAAACAGCATAAAGAATTTTCTGATTAAAGATGAAACTGTTGATGATTCAACAATTGAAGGCAGTCAGATATACTAAGGTGGTGATTAAGTGACTGACATAAATTTTATAAGAAAAATAAGCAACTTAAACAACGGTATTCAACCAGGTACAAACTTAAAACACAACCAGGACATAGATTCATCTTTCAAGGACATATTCAAAGAAAAGTTCAGGGAAAATGAAGTTACATTTTCAAAGCATGCAAATGAAAGAATATCTGAAAGAAATATCGATGTAAGCCCGGAAGTGACGGATAAACTCAATGAAGCCGTAGAACAGGCAAAAGACAAGGGTTTGAAAAATGTGCTTGTAATGATTGACAATCAGGCATTCATAGTGAGCACCATGAGCAACAAGGTCATAACAGCAGTAAACAGCAATGAGCTTAAAGAAAACATATTTACAAATATAGATGGAGCTGTAATAAAATAGCCGGTCCTTTTTAGGGGGTTATAGTCCGGATTGTTTGAAGGACTCACAGCTAATAAAAAAAGGAGAAAGATTAATTATGATGAAAGCACTTTATTCTGGAGTTTCAGGTTTAAGAAGCCACCAGACAAAAATGGACGTAATAGGTAACAATATCGCCAACGTAAACACAAATGGTTACAAAACTCAACGTGCAACATTCAGAGACGTTTATTACCAGACAGTAAGCAATCCAAGCCAGGCATCTGCTGGAATAGGCGGAACCAACTCATCACAGGTAGGTTATGGAGCACAGATTGCTTCAGTGGATACTATCCATACATTATCCGGATACTCTCCTACAAACAAGGAAACAGACCTTTACATCAATGGGGAAGGCTACCTGAAGGTAACTGATGCCAGCGGAAACATGTACTATACTCGTTATGGCGCATTGAACTTTGACTCTGAAGGACAGCTGGTTGATTCAAACGGTTCTATTGTAATGGGTATTAATGGAGACACAACTGCAGCAGCAAATGACACAATTGCTGAAGCTTCTCTTGCTAAAATCCAAATCGCTATTAATGATTATTCAAACATTACTATAAATTCAGACGGTACAATTACAGGCGTAAAAATAGGAACGGACCAGATAGACACATTGGGCCTCATAGCAATTGCAACAATACCTAACCAAGCAGCTTTGCAGCTGGACGGAAGTTCCTACTATACTGCTGGAAATAACACTGGAACAATTACATACCATGCTGCTGGATTGGGCGGTTCAGGATCTCTTGTAACAGGGGGACTTGAAATGTCAAATGTAGACCTGGCCAATGAGTTTTCAGACATGATTATAACTCAAAGAGGTTATCAGGCAAATTCAAAAATAATAACTGTTGTTGACCAAATGCTTGAAGAACTTGTCAACATGAAAAGATAAATAAAAAATAACAGTGTAATAGACGGATAACAATAGAAGGACAATGAAAAATTGTTCATCTATTGCCGTCGTTACATCTTGCTTTATCAATAAAAGTATTAACCATGTCTATAAAATGTTGTGGTTGTGGTTAATATTTTTATAAAAATAGGAGGGCTTATGGTAGAAGTATTGGGTATTAACGGGGAATCATTTATATTGAATGCTAGCTTAATTGAAAAAATAGAATTCATTCCTGAAACAAAAATAACCCTGACAACAGGAAAGTATTACCTGGTTAAAGATTCAAAAGAAGAAATAGTCAATAAAATAATCAAATACAATCAAAAAATATTAAAAGGCGTTACTGCTGAATAACAAGAGGTGAAAGATGAACATATCGTTTTTAATTGGGTTGGTGGCAGGAGTTGCCTTAGTAGTATACGGAATTGGAACAAGCGGGTCAAGCTTGTCTCAGGTTACACAAAGCTTTATTGATTTTCCCAGCATGTTTATTACATTTGGAGGCGCTTTTTCTGCAACCATAATGTCCGTTCCGGTTAAATACCTTAAGGATGTACCTAAAAATTTAAAGGTGCTGATGAAAAGAGAAAAAATTAATTTGAACGAATATATAGACACCATAGAAGAGCTTGCCAAAGAAGCAAGACTTAAGGGATTATTGGTTCTCGAGGAAAAAGTCAATGCCATGGATTTGCAGGATGAGTTTTTAAAATACTGCGTAATGCTCATAGTAGATGCCATTGAACCAACAAAGGTAAGAGCACAGATAGAAAATGAAATAGACTGTATTGAAGCTCGACATGCTTCTGCATGGAAGGTATTTGATACATTGGGAAGCTTCGGACCTGCCTTTGGTATGCTTGGAACACTCATTGGACTCATAAACATGCTTGCAAACATGGATACATCAAACGGAGCAGATGCTCTTGGTAAAGGTATGTCCACTGCACTTGTTACAACATTTTACGGTTCAGCTCTCACAAATATGTTTTGTGTTCCAATATCTAACAGACTGAAAGCAAAGCATGACGAAGAAATGATAGCCAAGGAACTGATTATGGAAGGTGTCCTTTCAATACAGTCAGGTGAAAATCCGAAATACATAAGAGAAAAACTGAACTCATACATAACATATGAAGAAAGAGGTTCCGCAGCTCAAGCAGATAGTGAAGAAGGCGGAACAAAGAAAAAATCAAAAAGAGGAAAAAGCAGAAAAAGTGAAGCAAATGCTTAAAACTGCAAATAGGGGTTAATATGGCTAGAAAAAGAAAAAGGGACGGCGGTGGCGGAGCAAGTTGGCTGGAAACATACAGTGATATGGTTACATTGCTGTTGACATTTTTTATAATGCTGTATGCCATGTCAACAATAGATGCCCAGAAATATGCAATAATAGTAGAGGCCTTTTCAAAAGGCACTGAAGTTAAAGAGCAAATTGAAGAATTATCTGGAACAGGTCAGATGGACGGTGGCTCCATAGAAGTAGAAGAAGCTGATGAAGAGGATATTGATCAGCTTTATGAAATGCTTAAAAGCTACGTAGATGAAAACAACCTCAGTGAAAGCGTAGAAATAAGCAAAAGCGAAGAGTATGTGTTCATCAGATTTTCTGACAACATCACATTTAAGGGCTACAGCAACGACTTAAATCAAAGCGGTCGAGACATTTTAGATGTACTTGCAAACGGGTTGAATCTGGTTGACGAATATGTGGAAGAAGTAATCATAGCAGGGCACACAGCTGAAGTGGAAAAAGACAAGTCAAACATAGACAGGGCACTTTCAACAGACAGAGCCAATGCAGTGCTTCAATACCTGGAGAGCAAGAATGTAATTAGTCCGGCCAAGTATCTGGCTATAGGATATGGACTGTACAGTCCCATTGCAGACAACAGCACTCCTGAAGGAAGGGCAAAAAACAGAAGAGTTGAAATTTTCATAAGCCGCAAGGGACATCCAATAAGTTATACAGAAATAATTAAAGATACAATAAATGGAGATGACAACACTGAAAGTGAAGATAAAATTGAGTATCAGAGCAATCAGTTAAGATAAGGAAAAATCATGGAACGAGGGCGTATGATATGGCAGAAATACTATCACAGAGCCAGATAGACGAGCTGCTTAACAATTTAAGCAGCGGAGATGTTGATATAAAGGAAATTGAAGCAAATGAGAAGAAAGTAAAAGAATATGATTTCAGAAGTCCTAAAAAAATCACAAAGGAAACAATAAAGCTACTAAAAGGGATTTATGAAGGCTATTGCCGCATGCTATCATCAAGGTTGACGTCCATGCTAAGGCTCATGTGTGATGTTACAGTGGAACAGGTTGAAGAAAGCATATTCCATGAATACAACAACGCCCTGGATGATTATGTGCTCATGGGCCTTGTAAATGTAGGATATCCGGACAATTCGATTTCAGACAGCCAGATTCTCATGGATATTTCAAAACCGTTGTCTTTTGTAATAATAGACAGGCTTTTGGGCGGAAGCGGTGAAGAGTATGAAAATATAAGAGATTATACGGACATAGAGCTTTCACTGCTGGGAAACATGTTGAAACAGATTGTCCCAATGATGGGTGTTTCATGGGATAGTACAATTGAACTAAAAACCGAGCTTGCTAAAATAGAAACCAATTCAAGATTCATTCAGTCAATAAATTACAATGACACTATAGTCATAGTGGTATTGAATGTTGCTTTGAATGAGTCCACAGGAAAAATAACCATATGCATGCCTTCAAGTATCATTGGCGAAGTCATGAAAAAAGCCAATATATTTTCAAAGACAAGCAAGAAAAAAATGGATCAAAGCGTGGAAGAACAAAAGGAAATTATCATGGATTCCATAAAGTCTTCCAAGCTTACAATAACAGGCGTGCTGGGAAAAGCCCAGGCAACGCTGAAAGATGTTGTGGACATGCAGGTCGGAGACTTGATAATCCTTGACAAGGCCGTCAATTCCTATGTTGATGTGAATGTTGACGGTGAAAAGTGGTTTGAGGGAACATGGGGAACAAAGAAAAATAAAGGCGTAATAAAAATTAAGAATATTATACGATAGAGGAGCTACTTATGATGAATGAAAATATTTTTTCAGATATGGAGCGGGATGTAATAGGAGAAGTAATGAATATAAGTTTAGGCTCTTCTGCTACATCACTGTCCACATTGTTGGGAAAAAGAGTTGAAATAACCGTGCCTAAAGTAAATGTAATAAACGCCACGCAGTTCAGCTATGAAAATCTGGAACCTGCAATAGGTGTTGAAATCAACTATGTTGAAGGACTAAACGGCGTCAATCTCATGATATGGAAAAGAATGGACGCAAAAGCCATAATAGAAATATTGATGGGGCAATCCATAGCTGATGATGAGTTTGAAATGGATGAGATAAATTCAAGCGCCATATGCGAAGTAATGAACCAGATGATGGGTTCAGCAGCAACTGCCTTGTCAGACTTTTTAGGAAAATCAATAAACATATCAACACCTTTAGCTTATGAAATCAATGACAAAACTGAGTTCAGAAATAAATATTTTATAGAAGATGAAGTTATTGTAGCAGTAAGTTTCGATCTGTTTATAGAAGGAACGGTACAGAGTCAGTTCATAAATGTAATGCCTGTTTCTCTTGCCAGAGAAATTGTATCTAACTTTTTAAAAGGAGCAGAAAGTTTTGCTGAAAGTCCTGCTGAAGAAACAAAGCCTCAGGAAGAAATAAAGAAGACAGACATGGCAGCAGAAGTCAAGGACATACAAAGAAACACAGAAGTGTTTGAATATGAAGATGATGATGATTACGAAGAAAGACCAAGACAAAGAAACATACAACAAAGGCCAAAACCAAAAAAGAAAGAACAGGTTCCTGTAAATGTAAGACCTATGGATTATGAAAGGTTTGATGATGATGAAGAAGATCAGCTTTCAGAAGAACAGCTTTCAAATCTTGAATTAATTATGACAGTGCCGCTGGAAATCAGCGTTGAAATAGGAAAAAGCAAAAGAAAGATAAAAGATATACTTGAATTTTCTCAGGGTACCATAATAGAGCTTGACAAACAGGCAGGAGCTTTAGTTGACATCATAGTTAACGGTCAGCTCATTGCAAAGGGTGAAGTTGTTGTTGTAAATGACAATTTCGGAGTTAGAATAGCAGAAATAATCAAAAAAGATGAATTGATAAAAATCACATTATAGAATTACGGAGGTTAGAAATGGAAGGTAAAATATTAGTAGTGGATGATGCAGCGTTTATGAGAATGATGATTAAGGATACGCTGAAAAAGAATGGTTATGAAAATTTAATAGAAGCATCAGATGGTGAACTGGCAGTACAGGCATATAAGACAGAGAAACCGGATTTGGTTATAATGGATATTACCATGCCAAACAAAAATGGTCTTGAGGCATTGAAGGAAATAAAAGATTTCGATCCTTCTGCAAAAATAGTAATGTGCTCTGCTATGGGTCAGGAATCAATGGTTGTTGAAGCAATACGAAGCGGTGCAAAAGACTTTATAGTTAAACCATTCAAGGCTGACAGAGTATTAAAAACAGTACAGGGTATCATCGGATAGGAGCTGGTTTAAATTAAGGATATATTTTCGCTGATTGCTTCTTTGGCAGGAATTATATTGGTTTTGTTCTTGACTTACTACGGTACCAGGTGGATTTCTACTAAAACAAATATTGCTTCCGGTTCAAAGTACATGAACATAGTTGACAGGATTGTCATAGGTCAAAACAAGTACCTGGTAATAGCTGAAATAACAAACAAGTACTATTTGCTGAGCATCACAGAGAAAGATGTGAACATCATAAAAGAACTGGATGATTTTCAATTAAAACATGAAGAAGAAAAGCCGGAAGTTATGGATTTTAGCAGCATTATAAACAAATTTTTGAAAAAATAGCATGGCAGTGAGAATGCCTTATAAATCAGGCATTCTCAAAAAGAGGAAAAATGACAAGCAAGATAAAACAAATTTCAGCAACAATTTTAACAATTATGGTTTTTGTGTTCCTGAGCACAAAAAATGCGTATGCAGGAACAATCAACATGGACATTAACGGAAATTCAGCACAGACTGTTGAAATTCTGGTTATGCTCACGTTGATTACACTGCTGCCGTCTATTTTGATAATGATGACAGCTTTTACACGAATAATAATAGTCCTGTCATTTTTAAAAAATGCCATGGGTTTGCAGCAAACACCTCCAAACCAGGTTCTCATAGGAATTGCAATATTTCTTACACTGTTCATAATGTCGCCGGTTATTGACGAAATAAATACTGAAGCTTATGAGCCATACAAAAATGAAGAAATAGCACAGGAAGAGTTTTTTGACAGGGCATCTAAGCCTTTAAAAATATTCATGCTGAAGCAGACTGGAAACGACGAACTTCAAATGTATGTTGATATGTCAAACGATGAAGAAGTTAAAAATCCTGAAAGTGTGGAAGATTTACCTCTGACTGTTGTAATGCCGGCGTTTGTAACAAGCGAACTAAAAAGAGCATTTATCATTGGTTTTCTATTGTATATACCGTTCCTCATAATAGATATGATAGTATCAAGCGTCCTCATGTCCATGGGTATGATGATGCTGCCTCCGGTAATGATATCAATGCCTTTCAAGCTGCTTCTGTTTGTTGTAATAGATGGGTGGTCGCTGTTGTTTAAAACACTGATTTCTACCTTTAATTTCTAGGAGGGCTTATGAATATATCATTTGCAATGGAAATCATGCAGTCTGCAGCAATGGCTGCAATTAAAATAGCAGCTCCAATTTTGTTGTTGAGTCTTACCATAGGGCTTCTTATAGCGGTTTTTCAGGCAGCTACTCAAATACATGAACAAACACTCACCTTTGTTCCAAAGCTTCTGGTAACGGTATTAGTGCTAATAATGTTGGGTCCATGGATGATGGAAGTGATGTCTGACTTCATTTTTCATATATTTGACCTAATGTTGACTGTTTACTAGAGGTGCATATGACACTTACGGGAGATTTTACTTATTTTTTATTAATACTTGCAAGAATGAGCGGATGTGTGTTTTTTAACCAGATATTCGGAAGAGGAAATTTACCTTCAATATTTAAAATATCCCTCAGCTTGTTTTTTACAGTTACGGCATACGGAATGCTTCCTCCTCAAGCAGATATTGTAGTCAGCACAAACATTGAATACATGTTTTTGATAATAAAAGAACTGTTCATAGGCTATATCATAGGTTACATAATCAGCTCGTTTTTCAGCATAGTTGTAATAGGCGGTGAAGTAATGGACATGCAGATGGGCATGTCAATGTCAAAAATATATGATCCAAGCAGCAATGTTTCATCAGGTATTACAGGAAGCTTTTTAAATATAATTTTGATATTCTTATTTTTTAGCGCCAATGGACACATATCGCTGATTAAAATATTCATGACTTCATGTAAGCTCATAGAAATAGGAAATTTCAGCATACCACAGGACTTGTTTAGGAACATGGTTGAGATGTTTTCTCAAATACTGATATTATCCTTGAAATTAGCAATGCCTTTAATGGCAGTGGAAATAATTTTGGAGTCTGGAATTGGTGTGTTAATGAAGGCAATACCTCAAATACAGGTTTTTTCAGTGAACGTGCAATTAAAAATAATTGTTGGACTACTTTTAATATTGATGCTTGTTCCCACATTCTCAACATTTATAGATAAGATTCTTACTCTTATGTTTGAACAAGTAAGGAACAGCCTAAGTTCACTGATAACATAGAAATAATGTAAAAGGAATAAGTATGGCAGGCGAAGAAAAAACCGAGAAAGCCTCCCCCAAGAAAAGGCGGGATGAATGAAAAAAGGGTAATGTATTTCAAAGCAAGGATGTTGTAACAGTTGGAGTCATTGCCATATCATTTATAATGCTGGATTTTTGGGGACCGCACATTTATAAATACACAAGCAATGCCTTCAGGAAATATATTTCTTTGATGACTTCAACGTACAGTATAGAAGAAAACTTCTTGTCACTGCTTGTAAAGGACATTACATTTACGCTGTTGTCCAGCGTGGGAATCATAATGATTTCTGTAATGTTTACATCAGTCATATTTACAGGAGCACAAACAAAATTTCTCATATCAAGAGAAAATATAAAATTTAAATTTTCAAAATTAAATCCTCTTTCGGGGATAAAAAGAATGTTTTCCATTAGGTCTGTTGTGGAAGTCATAAAAAATCTGATTAAAATCGCAATACTTGCATACCTGATTTATTCAGCCATAATGGACAACTTGCAGCAGGTTCCTAAACTTGCACAAATAGATTTGGTCTCTGCAATACATTTTATATTTTCATCAATAATGGTAATTGTTAAAAAGGTAATAATAGCATTCGTTGCCATTTCAGCCTTTGACTTTCTGTATCAATGGTGGGAATACGAAAAGAACATTAAAATGTCAAAGCAGGAAGTTAAGGAAGAATACAAGCAAATGGAAGGGGATCCAAAGGTCAAGGGAAAGATCAAGGAAAAACAAAGAGCCATATCCTATTCAAGGATGATGCAGCAGGTTCCGCAAGCCGATGTAATAATTAGAAACCCTACACATTTTGCAGTTGCAATAAAATATGATATTGAAAAAGACCGTGCTCCAATTGTTCTGGCCAAGGGACAGGACAACGTGGCACTGAGGATTATAGATAAAGCAAAAGAAAGCAACATTAATATTGTTGAAAACATCCCTTTGGCAAGGGCATTATATAAAACTACAGAAATAAATCACGAAATACCTTTGGAATATTACGAACCTATTGCAGAAATATTGGCGTGGGTCTACAGGTTAAAGGAAAAGGAAAAACAATAAAATATGAAGAAGATACTTAACAATTCCATTTCACTATTCATAATAGCAATAATACTCATGATAATAATTCCACTTCCGGAGTTTGTACTGGATTTGATGTTTATTATCAACATAGCATTATCCATAATAATATTGCTTACAACAATGTATATAAAAGAAGCCCTGGAATTTTCAGTTTTTCCTTCGCTTTTGCTCATAACCACATTGTTCAGGTTGTCATTGAACATTTCTTCAACAAGGCTAATACTTACAAACAGTGGGGATGCAGGAGCAGTTATTGCAACATTTGGTAACTTCGTTCTCGGCGGAAATGCAGTAGTAGGATTCATAGTGTTCATAATTATTGTATTGGTTCAGTTTATTGTAATCACAAAAGGTGCTGAAAGAATCGCAGAAGTAACGGCGCGTTTCACCCTGGATGCAATGCCTGGTAAGCAAATGGCAATAGATGCAGACTTAAGCTCTGGAATAATAACTGAAATTGAAGCAAAGAAAAGAAGAAACAACATACAAAGAGAAGCAGACTTTTACGGAGCAATGGACGGAGCCACTAAATTCGTCAAGGGCGACTCCATCATGTCAATCATTATTACCGCCATAAACTTTGTAGGCGGAGTAATAATAGGAATGGTTCAGGGCGGTTCCACATTTGCTATGGTAATTCAAACATATTCAATTTCAACAGTAGGTGACGGCCTGGTTTCCCAGATACCGGCTCTCTTAATATCAACTGCAACAAGTATGATTGTTACAAGAGCAGCTTCAGAGTCCACCATGAATGTGGATTTGACAAGCCAGTTCAAATCACAGCCTATAGTCCTGATAATTTCAGGAATTGTATTGATAATAATGGGACTCATACCGAACTTTCCTAAAATTCAGACCTTTACACTTGCAGCTATTTTCATATTTTTAGGGTACAAGCTTCTTGAGGGAGGCAGTGAAAAAGTTAATGATTATGAAAATGAAGAAACTAAAAGTGAAGAAGCAACCCCTTCAGAAGAAGAATATTTCAGAAATATTGACAACATATATGAACTCATTCAAATTGATCCAATTGAAATGGAAGTCGGATACAGTTTGATTCCTTTGGTGGACGAGGCAAGCGGAGGTAACTTCATTGACAGGGTTGTAATGTTCAGACGGCAGTTTGCCCAGGAAATGGGAATGGTTGTTCCTTCAGTTAGACTGAGAGACAACGGATACTTAAACCCCAATGAATATGTGGTCAAGCTCAAAGGGGAAGAAGTGGCAAGAGGAGAAATACTGGTCGAGTATTACCTTGCACTTGATCCAGGAAGCCTGTCCGGTGAAGTTGACGGCATAGAAACTATTGAGCCGGCTTACGGTATACCGAGCAAGTGGATTACAAAGGACAAGAAGGAACTTGCAGAAATATATGGCTACACAGTAATTGATCCTTTGTCGGTGCTTTTAACTCACTTGTCAGAAGTTATAAAGACACATGCTCATGAACTGCTATCAAGACAGGATTTAAACCAACTACTTAATAACATCAAGAAAGAAAATGAACTGTTGGTGCAGGAAGTTGTTCCCGGAGTTGTTTCCCAGGGAAATCTCCAAAAGATTTTAGGAAATCTCCTTCGAGAAGGAATTCCAATAAAGGATATGGAAACAATTCTTGAAACTATAAGCGATTACGGTTCTTCTGTAAAGGACACTGAAATGCTTACAGAATATGTGCGCCAGTCACTTAAGAGGACTATAACGAGGAAATGGGCAGAAGGCGGTCAAATAAAGGTAATAACACTCAGTACAGATGTTGAAAAAATAATAATAAGCGCAATAAACAAAAACGAAAGAGGATCTTATTTATCCATAGACCCTGATGTAATGCAGAAGCTTGTGGGACAGCTCTTAGAACAGATAAATAAACTGAAAAATGAGCTGAACACTCCAATTATTCTCACATCTCCATTTGTGAGGGGATATTTTAGGAAACTTTTAGATCAATTTTATCCAAAGGCCATTGTGTTATCATTTAATGAAATTGATAATTCTACGCAGATACAAGCATTAGGCAATATTGCAATTTAATTGGTATGAGAGAGTGATGATATGATTTTAACTGAGAAAACAACAATTGTAGATGAAAATTATTTATGGGAACAATATGCTTTTACTAAAGACATAAAAATAAGAAATCAGATTATAGAAAAATACAGCTATCTGGTTAAAATAATCGCTTTGAAGTTAAGAGGCGTATACCAACAGTACGGTGATGTGGAAGACATTGTCAATGAAGGCATAATTGCGCTTATTGATGTAATAGACAAGTTTGATCTGTCAAAGAACATCAAGTTTGAAACATACGCAACAATTCGAATCAGGGGATCTATCATTGACTACGTCAGAAAGCAGGACTGGATACCCAGAAAGGTTAAAAATGACTTCAAGACAGTAAAGGAAGCTCAGGATGAGCTTACATTCAAGCTGGGGAGGGAGCCTGATGACAAAGAAATTGCAAGGCATCTTAAACTTGACATTACTGAATACAACAACATAGTGAGAAATGCCCACGGCACTGCCATGTTGTCATTTGAAGAACTGCTGAGTGAAACAAATCTAAGGGAACTGGAAACAAGTTCTGGCTATGAGCTTCCGGAGCAGGAGCTTGAAACTAAAGAGCTTTATGCAATTTTAAAAGACGGCATAAACAAATTGAATGAAAAAGAAAAACTGGTTGTATCACTTTATTATAACGAAGAGCTGAAACTGAAGGACATAGCAGAAATTTTAAATATCAGCAATTCAAGAATATCGCAGATACATACTTCAGCGCTGCAGAAATTGGAGCATGGAATAAGACAATATATGTACGATAAAAAATAAAGAGGTGTTTTATGTCAAGAGGATTTTATGCTTTAACATCAGGAATGCTAACCCAACAAAGAAAAATTGACATTTCAAGCAATAACATATCAAATCTTAACACTGCCGGTTATAAAAAAGAACAAGCTGTGACTACAAACTTCGGAAGTCTGTTCATAAACAAGTACAAGCAGGATGGAATAAGAGAAGAGTCAGTTCCCCTGGACAATGTTTCAATAATAAGGACAATGGCTGAAAACAACACCATACATTCACAGGGAACACTGGAGCAGACAGACAGAAACACTGATTTTGCCATTATGGGAGCAGGTTTTTTCGCAGTGGACAACGGGGGAGAAGTTTTATACACAAGAAATGGAAGCTTCAACATAGACAATGAAGGATACCTTGTTCTTCAGGGTTCAGGAAGGGTACAGGGCGAATACGGAGAAATATATGTGGGAAGCGATGAGTTTGATTTCAACAACGGCACAATCATTGTTGACGGAGAAGAAGTGGACAGAGTTGCAGTATATGATTTCCTTGACTACAACAGTCTTAACAAAACAGGAGAAGGGTTGTACACATCAGAAGAAGATCCTGAACTTGTGGAATATCCTGAGGTTATAAACAGTACAATTGAAAGGTCCAACGTTGATGTCACAAAGGAAATGACAGATATAATGTCATCTCAAAGGGCTCTTCAAACAGCGGCCCAAGCATTTAAAATATATGACATGATTCAAGACAAGGCTGTTAATGAAATAGGAAAAATAAATTAGTATAATTAATTTCAGGTTGATGACAAGGTATATATTCTGGACGTTGTCATTCTGAGAGCTTGCTCGAAGAATCTCATGTTTTCAACAAAAATGAGATTCTTCACTAACGTTCATGATGACAGCGTAGGGGTTTGTCAATAGTCTAAAATTAATTTTATTTCCTGGGAAATTTGTCACTTAACAGAGAAAAGCTATATGATTTTAAAATATTTGTCAATAAGGAGCAATTATGATTAAAGCATATTACACTGCAGTAAACGGAGCAACAAGCAATCAAAATTACCTGGATGTTATTTCAAACAACATGGCCAACATCCAGACAGAAGGATTTAAAAAATCAAAGGCTGAGTTTTCTGATTTGATGTATACAAACATACGCGGTTCTGAAGGAGAAAACACAGAAATGAAATCAGGAAGCGGAAGCAGACTTAATAAGGTAGACGTAATGTTCAATCAGGGAGCCCTGTATTCCACAGGAGGAAAAACTGACTTTGCAATTGCAGGAGATGGCTATTTTGCTGTGCAGTTTGAAGACGAAAACTTGTATACAAGAGGAGGAAGCTTTCAGGTAACAAATATTGATGATGAGAACTACCTCACATATCAGGGAGGCTTTGTTTTAAATAATGAGGAAGAACCTATAATTTTGGAAAATTCTGACGATATTATAAATGTAGGTGTTTTTGAGTTTATGAATAACGGTGACTTAATGCAGGCAGGAAACAATTTGTTTCGTATTGCAAATGAAGATGCTGAGTACAGCCTTTCAGAAAAATCAAGGGTTATGAAAGGCTTCCTGGAATCTTCCAATGTTGATTTGGCTGAGGAAATGGTAAAACTTCTTCAAATTCAAAAATCATTTCAGTTGAATTCAAATGTAATACAGACTGCAGACGAAATTGAACAAACAATAAACTCTTTAAGAAGCTAAATAACTAAAGGAGCGGTACTATGGAAGAAATTAACAGCTTGCAGGACGGTGTGGAGGCAAATGAGGCTCAAAGTGAAGAAGCACTGCTGAAGTATAACATCAATCATTTAGTATCAGCGAACAAATTAAAAACTTACGTAAGAATAGAGTTGTTTGACAAAGAAACAGAGATCAGCCCGGAGGAAATACTAAACTATCTGGCTGAACAGGGAATAGTTTACGGAATAAGAGAAGACGAAATCAGATCATATTGCCAGAACAAGGAATATAGTAAGGAACTTACGGCAGCTTGCGGCAAAGAGCCTGTAAATGGTAAGGACGCAGAGCTCGTTTATGATTTTGATGTTTCAAAGGAATGCAGATTTACAGAAAAGGAAGACGGTTCAATTGATTTTCACAATTTGAACAATGTTATAAATGTTAATAAAGACGATGTACTCTGCCATATAATTCCTGTGCAGGATGGTGAGGACGGAATTGATGTTTACGGAGAGGCAATAGCTTACAAAAAAGGCAATACAGTTTCATTTAACAACGGAAACAACACATATGTGTCGGATGATGGCCTCAAGCTTCTTGCATCCTCAGACGGAAGCGCTGAAATATCAAATGACAAAGTCTATGTGGAAAGTGTCTACAAGGTTGAAAATGTGGACAACGAAACAGGAAACATAGATTTCGTTGGAAATGTTGTAATAAACGGTGATGTGAAAGCAGGGTTTTCAGTGTCTTCAAAAGGAGACATTAAGATACGCGGTATGGTTGAAGGAGCTCACATAAAAGCTGAGGGAGAAGTTGTTATAGGCAAGGGAATGAATGGCATGGGAAAAGGAACAATATATGCCAAAGGCAATATAACAAGCAAGTATATTGAAAATGCAACAATTGTTACCGATAAATGCATATATGCGGAAGCTCTTATTAACAGCGATGTAACTGCAAAGGAATCTATAATGCTCCGTGGTTCAAGTGCAGCGATAATTGGAGGAACCAGCCAGGCTGAAAATATGATCTATGCAAAGACCATAGGAAGCAAGACAAACGCAGAAACAAATATCATTATAAACTTAACACGCTACATGGAAGAACAAAAGCTTTATGCTGCTAAAGAAAAAAATCAATGACAGCCTTGAAAAGGAATTGGATTTGAAAAATAAAGAGCTTAAAGATATCGAAGAAAAAACAGATGTAATTATGAGTTCAAGCATGGATGCCAACAGTAAAAATGCAGTAAAAAAACAGCTTGTGCTAAAAAAAATAAAGGTTAACAACGAAATACAGGATTTGAAAAGACAGCTTACTGAAATTATTCCAACAGACAACGTAGCAAATCATAAAGTAGTCTGTAAGGGAATAATGTATGCTAACACAAAGATAACAATTGGATGGATGAAGCACAGGGTAAGACAGGACATAAGCTACAGCAAGATTTACAATGACGGAAACGACATATCAGTTGTGCCATTGAATCCGTCTGACCTTGAATGAAAAAAGAGTCAAGGAGGCAAAATGGAATTAAACGAAATTCATATAGATATTTTAAAGGAAATAGGGAATATTGGAGCAGGCAACGCTGCCACATCTCTTTCACAAATGTTGTCAAAGAGAATAGACATGAATGTTCCTGAAGTAAGTTTGCTTGATTATGAGAATGTAATAAATTCCATAGGAGGAGCTGAAAATGTAGTTGTTGGAATCTTAGTAAGCTTTGAAGGTGAAATTGAAGGTGTAATATTGTTTTTACTTAAAAAAGAATTTGTGCATATGATTTTAAATTCGCTTTTAGGCACCGAACTTCAAGGCTTCGAGGATATTTCTGAAATGGAAATGTCAGCTTTGTCGGAAATAGGCAACATAATGGTATCTTCATATGTAAATTCAATATCTTCTCTCACAAACATGGCAATTGACATAACAGTTCCAAGCCTGAACATAGATATGTCAGGAGCTCTTCTTGATGCAGTTACTGCAGAATTCTCAGAAGCAGCAGACAGGGTAATTTTCATAAGAGAAAAATACTTTTGTCAGGAAGAAACCATATACAGCCACATGCTTCTTTTGCCAAGCATGTCATCCCTGGAAATATTGCTTAGAAAGTTTGGAATGGAAATATGAGCCAAGAAGTAAATGTCGGAATATCAGACATGAAGATAGTGACTTCACCGGAAGGGCTCATATCATATGCCCTTGGATCATGTGTTGGAATTTGCATAACGGATAAAGTGCTTAAAATTGCGGGGATGGCTCACATTATGCTTCCATACAACAAAAATGAAGACAAGGCAAATATATTCAAATATGCTGATACAGGAATAGCTGAAATGGTAAAGAAAATGGAAATGATGGGCTGCATGCGCTCCAGGATGGTTGCAAAAATTGCAGGAGGAGCCAAGATGTTTGAAATTAAAAGCAACTCAACCATCGGAAACATTGGTGAAAGAAATGTTTTAGCCACAAAAGAAACCCTTCAAAATTTAAAGGTGAAGCTTGTGGCAGCAGACACAGGAGAAAACTACGGCAGAACAATAATTTTTGACAGCAATACAGGAAATCTGACCATAAAATCATTTGCTAAAAATATAAAAGTAATTTAATAAAATCCGGGGACGTACCCTTAAGTTGATTTATTCAACTAAAAGGTACGTCCCCGGATTTGGTTTATTGATGTTTTTTGTTTTTTGATACGAAATCTATTGCTTTTATAACTTCTGTGATTACTTCAGCCTGATGCTGTATTTCCAAGGAAGAGTACTCAGCAAATATTTCCCCTTTTTTAGTGGTTATGTAGTAAGGTTTCAGATTGTTTAAGGCTTTTGCCATCATATCATCCATGCAGCTTGAGCATTTGCATGTATCTGCGTATGCTTTGTCGGTTTTTAAAACGTTGTTAAGATAATTTTCAACTATTTCTTCCATATAGTTTAATACCATTGTATGCTCACTCCTTTTATTTTATTGAATTATTTCCCTGTACATGCCTACTGCAGAAATAATAATGTCGTTATAATATTTGTGACCTTGAATATCCGTAAAATTGTAATATTTTTTATACATGGAATTTATGAAATTTAATTCCAGACTTGAAGGATTGTATCCATATAGCATGTTTATGGCATGAACTACTTCAGCCCTTGTAATAGGCTTGTCCGGATAAAATAAGCTGCCGGAGCTTGATACTAAATCCCTGCTTGTTATTTTTATAATTTCGCTTTCAGCCCAGTGACCTGCAGTGTCGTCAAAAATGTAATTGCTTGAAGCCGGTATTGCAGTGAGCTTTGCTTTGTATGCGCTAATTTTTGTAAGCATTTGGCAGAACTCTGCTCTTGTAACATATCCGTCCGGTTTGAAAGTCTTGTCCTTGTATCCTGAAACAAATTTTTTTGCGCTTCCCATGGAAATGTAATCCCTCGCCCAGTGAGTTTCAATATCAGTAAATTTTGCCTTCAGATATGCGTTTCTGTCATAGGGCAAATCATTGAGCCTGCAGAAGACTGTGACCATTTCAGCTCTTGTAATAGGTGAATTTGGCTTAAACAGGAAATTGCTGCCGCTCATATAAGAAGGAATCATTGATTCAAAATAAGTCTCTTCATCTTTAGAGTCATCATAGGGGAGACCTTTGTTCTCAAATAATTCTTCTGTATAATCTTCTTCGTGCACATCTAGATTAAGCTTGTGTTTTTTTGCAGTTTTTTTTGAATCTACTTTTACTGTTTCAACGTTTCTGTTTCCATTTTTATCAACCACAGTGAAAATATATTCGCCGTTATAGGCTATGGCTGTAGTATGGTTGTATGAAAAATCTTTAACTGCTGAGGATTTGCCTATGGGAATATACTTGCCGTCAAATGTAATCATGTAGTCAAGTCCAAAATCGTCCTTCATTTCAAGGTAAAATGTGTCGTCATCATGGAGTTCTGCTTCAAGTTCAGGCCTTCTGTAATCAATATCATCAATGTTAAATATGAACAAATTTTGAGATGAACCTTCTGTAGATTTAACTAATGCCTCATAATTGCCGTTGTCTTCATATATGTCTTTTGACGGATATACTGTGTAGTTAAAGTTATTTGTGAAATTATAACCCTTGTATTCCACCAGGGTACTGTAATTGTTGTAATCCAGAGGCCAAAGCTCAATCAAAAGATAAAACTCTCCTTGTTTGATTATCTTATAGTCATAGGTCATATCATCTATTTTAATGCTGAATTCACAAGGCACATTGTTAGTTAAATTATCTACGTAATAGTTTATTTCATTTGTAGCAGAGGTGCTCTTTGGAGTTGTGATTTTCCTTAACTTGTCTGTTTCCATATGGAAAAGAATCTGCTTTTTTTCATAATCATACTCTAGTTCATATTCAAAGCTTATATCTTCATCTTCATCCTCATCTATATCTTCGTCTATGTCATCCACCTTATACACAAATGTCTTTTTATAATTGGAGTAATATACTGTAAATGGATATTCTCCTTCTCTGTCTGCCACAAAGGTTGCGCTTTTACCGTTTACCTGGTAACCGGAAGGAAGGTATATGTAATAAGATGTTTCTTCATCGTCTTCTAATTTTGAACCGTTTTGATAGCGGTAGGGTGTTATTGTTATTTCCTTGAAATTTGTGCCTGAAACTGTGCTTTCAGTAAATTTAGCCCTCAAATAATTGCTTTCTGCTCCGTAAACTTTGCAAAAGCTTATGGACAACAGCAAAGTTATTGTTAATATTATTATTTTTTTCATTTTATCTACCTGTTCCTGTAAAGTTGAAGCTGCCTGTCATACAAATACTGCATGATTACTGATTCGTTGTATCTTGCCATTTTTTCAAAAGAACATCCGTAATTGACAGTTTCAATATCCTCATTGTCAGGATCTTGTTTTTTGTCTATTCGGATTACTTTTGCTTTCATTAAAATGAGCTGATACTTTGCATATTGAAAGTGGAATTTAATTTCATCATTTATTAATAAGTCATAATTTGATGAAATGAGCATTCCTCCCACGCTTAAATTGAGCACGTTTATTTTCATGTTGGGGACATCTTTTGTAATATCTTCGTCCTCTCTAATGAGGTTTTCAATATAGAAAGACAAATCTGTTCTAACTTTCAATGAATTTCTTCGCTCAATAATATGTTCCCTGCTATTGATGTGTGCATTAAGCTGATTTCTTGACGCAACGCCTATTTCACAAATATAAGGTGTAATTCCTGTAAGCTCATTGTATATTTCAATATATACCTTTGTTCCGGATTTGATTTCAGGAAGATCACTTCCCTTGATTTTTATTGTATCGTTGTTAATGCTTAACAAAGTACCGACACCTGCCAAATCTTTATTTAAATTGTAAACTTTAACTAAAAGTCCTGAGTTGTCCATATAACTCCTCCCTTTGTATTAGTATCATTATGTCATAATTTTTTTAAGATTCGTTTTTAGGAAGTTTGAAATTTAAAAAGTAAACATATATATCCACCACTGCACTGAAAAGCTCTTCAGGAATTTCTGATCCTACATCAAGCTGCGAAAGTATCACAGAAAGAGAATCATCCTTGTATACAGGTATTCCGCTTTCTTCAGCTATTTCAACAACTTTGTCGGCAATGTAGCCTGAACCTGAGGCTATTACAACAGGTGCTTTGTTTTTTCCTGCATCATACCTTAATGCTGTTGCTCTTTTTGAGCTTGAATTGTTTTTATATTGTGACATCTACACCGCTTTTCCTTTCTGACAAATTGCTGAAGACTTCACTGAATCTTCTTTTTCTTATACTTTCATTAACATTTAAAGATGAAACTGATAAATTATTTTTGCTGAGAATTTTGTTAAGGTCATTTTTAATTGTTTCAATAGTGCCTGTCAGACTATTTGGAACATAAATGTCGAGTGACAATCTTGATTCTTTTAGCACAAGTGTTGTTTCAAAATAACCTACATTTTGTATGTCGAATGTTATAAAAACTTTGTATGTCTGCACATAAATTTGCTTGTTTTTTTTGTCCTTTTCGGAAATTTCAAATTCCTTTCCTATCCATATCTCAGAAAACATGAACATGTTGTTGAAATTCAGCGGCAAGAACATGTGTGTCAGAGGGATGTGGACATCCTGACTGAAAAGCAGGGATTCTGCCATATCTTCCATGGTCCCCTTGTTTACAAGGTTTTTGCTTTCTTTAATGCCTGAATCTATGAGCTTTAAAAACGAATCAACGGAATTATTTTTTTTGTTGATGCTGTTTCGTATGTATCTATAAGTGACATTTTTAGCTTTTGCATATCTTCTTCATCGAGGCTGAAGTTATATCTCACAAATTCAAATAAATTATCCAAATTCTCAGAAAAATTATCTCTTGAGGCATTTTCCAGTCTGACCATGTTGTGAACAAGGACAGAAACGTAATCTCTTACTGGACCGAAATCATTCATTTTTGAAATATATCGTCCCACAAATGGCAGTATTTCATTTTTTAATAGGTTTAAATTTATGTCCGTGCCATTTGACGAGTAATTATTCAACAGCTTGTCTGTAAGCTCACTAAATGAATTTTTTAACATGTCAGGCAGATTTCTTTCTATGTTATTTAAGGCTGCATTGATAGATTTGTTTGTTTCATCAACCGAAACAAAACAATCATAGCTTTTTAAGAAGTTTCTGAGTACAATTTTAAAATCATTGTTGTCAGGGTTGCTTTTTAATAAACTTCTCAATGAATTGAAAAAGTCGCCTTGAAACTTTGTGTATGATCCATGCTGGAATTTTAGAAAATTTAAAATTTCAGTTTCGTCCATCTCAATGCTTTTTAAAAATGTTTCAAACAAAGACTTTAAAACAGAATCGCTTTTAATGTTACTATTGATAAACTGCTTGTTCAAGAGCAGTTTTTTAGCTCCTTCAGATAATACAGGGGAATTCCCAAGTGACTTGATGAATTTTTCAAAAACAGAATCAGGATTGTAGTTTAGCTGGCTTTGACCGGATTGACTTCCGGAATCCTGTTTTGGTGTCCTATTTACCCTTGTCGGGTCAGCAACATCAAGTGGTGCAACCTGTACCGTCTTATGGGTCGGCTTGCTGGTATTGTTATTGTCTATGGGATTGTGGGTTTTTATGTTTATATTGTTGTCTAACATAGAATCTCCTGAAATTAATTATATATTATTATAACAAAGAATAAGCAGTTTTGCTAATTATTATATCGTCATATTTAATATTTTAATAAGTTGCTTATTATATAAATTTTAAAAAAATTCCCTATTGTGCTTAATAAATTTCAAATTTTGCCGATATAAAAAACAAGATAGATAGGAATATTAAGGAGACCTAAAATGGACAATAGTTTTGATTCTGTGCTTGACATGTATCTTTTTGAAGCAAGACAGCTGCTTGAACAGTTGGATGACATACTTCTGAGAGCAGAAAGCGATCAGGCATTTGACAAAGAATGCGTAGATGAAATATTTAGAATAATGCACACTATAAAAGGCTCATCCGCAATGATGCAGTTTAATAGCATCATGACAATATCACATAAAATTGAAGATTTATTTTTTTACATAAGAGAAAACGGCGCAGACAAAAAATACAATGAAGAATTGGTAAATCTCGTATTTAAATTTACAGATTTCATAAAGGGAGAAATATCCAAAATAGAAAAAGGGGAAGAACTTGAAGAAAATCTGGAACATTTTGAAAAAGAGATATTTGATTTTCTGCAGGTGATATCAAACGGAAGCTCTGCAGCAGAAGAAGCAGTTCTCACTGAGGACGTTACTAACAAGCAACCAAAAGAAAAATATGCAATAAAGGTTATATTTGATGACGACATAGGAATGGAAAATTTAAGGGCGTTCATGATTGTCAACCAATTGAAAGAAACAGGCATTGATTTTTCCTACAAACCTCAGAACGTTGAAACAATAAGCGATACATCTCATGAAATTGTTAAAGAAGGATTTTTCGTCTACTTGTTTGACAAGGAATCTCTTGAACCTGCTGTGGGTGTCATAAGAGAAGCGCTCAACGTAAAGAATTATACAGTGCTGGAGTACAATGAAAATACTCAAAATGAAGAAACAAAAAAAGATTCATCAGATACAAATGCTAAAAACAATGAAGTAAAGCCTGTACAGGCTGCAAAGACAGAAAAAACAGAAAAGGTGGAATCTTCAGCTAAGCACAGCAAGCAGAATTTAATCACAGTGAATCTTTCAAAGCTTGACAAGCTTGTTAATATAGTGGGAGAGCTTGTAATTGCAGAATCAATGGTTGCAGCAGACAATGAAATAAAGAAGCTCAATCTTGACAGCTTTACAAAATCCACAAGGCAGATGAGAAAACTTACTGACGAGCTTCAAGACATAGTTATGTCCTTGAGAATGGTGCCGGTATCCGGAATATTCCAGAAAATGAAGCGTATTGTAAGAGACATGGGCAAGGAATTGAACAAGGAAGTTGAACTTATTTTGTCAGGTGAAGAAACTGAAATTGACAAAACAATAGTAGACGGAATTTCAGACCCTATCATGCATCTTGTGAGAAACGCCATGGACCATGGAATAGAATCTGAAGATGACAGAATAAACAAAGGCAAAAACAAAAAGGGAACTATAAGACTTTCAGCGTCAAACACAGGCGGTGAAATTCACATAACCGTTGAAGATGACGGAAGAGGATTTGAGCTTAAGAAAATACTTGAAAAAGCAAAGACAAAGGATCTTCTCACAAAATCAGAAGGTGATTACACACCTAAGGAAATATTCCAGTTCCTCATGCTTCCCGGATTTTCAACCAATGAAACTGTAACAGAATATTCCGGCAGAGGCGTTGGAATGGATGTGGTAAAGTCAAATGTTGAAAAGGTCGGAGGAACTGTAGTCCTAGACAGCAAGGAAGGCATAGGAACCGTTGTTACATTTAAAATACCTTTGACATTGACTATTGTGTCAGGTATGCAGATTGTGGTTGGAGACTCGGAGTTCATAATTCCTATTAAAAATATACAGCAGTCTTTCAAGACAACTGAAGAAGAAATAATACATAACACTGACGGCGGTGAAATGATCCTCATAAGAGATAAGTGCTATCCTGTTATAAGACTAAATGAGTACTTCAATATAAAAACTGAGATCACCAATATTGATGACGGAATACTCATACTTGTGGAATCAGGAGATGGAAGCGTGTGCCTGTTTGTGGATAAAATTGTTGGAGAACAACAGGTTGTAGTAAAACCACTGCCTCTGATTCTTGCAAAGTACAGCCTTAAAGAATCTGGAATATCCGGCTGTTCCATACTTGGAGACGGAAGCATCAACTTAATCCTAGACATAGGAAATCTAATAGAAAGCATGTAAGTATGGTAAAATTAACAGATAACGAATTTTTGGAATTTGTAAAAATAATGCATGGCAATTACGGCATAGACCTTTCAAAAAAAAGAATATTGATTGAAGGAAGGCTGTCCAATTTAGTAGAACGAAAAGGCATGAACAGTTTCAGCCAGTACCTTGAAAGCATAAAGAAAAACGACAAAGAAGAAATAACACTTCTCATCAACAAGCTTACAACAAACTACACATATTTCTACAGGGAAGAAAACCACTTCAAATTCTTGAAGGAAGTATTTCTTCCATATGAAGAAAAAAACAACAAGATGAAAGTGCTGAACATCTGGAGCGCAGGGTGTTCTTCAGGAGAAGAGCCATATACACTGGCAATGGTAATGGATGATTATTTTAAATTCAATTCTTCATGGAAAATACAAATTCTTGCTTCAGACATTTCAGAAAATGTTCTTTCAAAAGCCAGGGAAGGAATTTATGGAGAAGAAAGCCTATCTAAGCTTCCTGAATCCTACAAGAAGAAATATTTTGAAAAAACTCCTGACGGAAGATACCAAGTGGTTCCGGAAATAAAAAGGAATATAACATTCAAAGTATTCAACCTCATGGACACCATCCCTGCAAAGAACAAGTACGATGTGATTTTTTGTAGAAATGTAATGATTTACTTCAATGCAGAAACAAAGATGAATATTGTTAACAAGTTTTATGAAGCTGTAAAACCGCAGGGGTACTTAATGATTGGACATGCAGAAACAATACAGAGAAACCAATCAAAATTCATGTACATAAGTCCTGCAATATACAGAAAGGAATAGCTATGATAATTAACAAAATAAGGGTTCTAATCACAGATGATTCTCTTCTGTTCAGAAATGTTTTAAAAAAAGAATTAAGCGAAGATCCTCACATAGAAGTTGTGGGAATGGCTGTTGATCCCGTGGATGCTCTTGAAAAAATTAAATCCCTCAAGCCTGACATTCTCACGTTGGATGTTGAAATGCCAAAGATGAGTGGATTGGTGTTTTTAAAGAAGCTCATGGAGGAAAATCCATTGAAGGTTGTTCTTGTTAGTTCTATGAACATAAGCGTCTTTGATGCCCTTCATGCAGGAGCAGTTGATTTTGTCAAGAAACCAGACATGTCGTCTAAAAACGACCTGCCAATGTTTTTTAGAGAAATCAGAACAAAAATAAAAGTTGCTTCCATAGCAAAACTTGTTCCGTTTACATCGTCTAAAATTCCTGAAACAAAAAAGCTCGAAAAAATAACTTCATCAAAAGTAATAGCAATTGGAGCTTCAACAGGAGGAACGGAAGCAACACTCACAATTTTAAAATCACTTCCGGCTCATATGCCGGGTATACTGGTTACCCAGCATATGCCACCAGGATTTACAAAAATGTACGCTGACAGGCTCAATAAAATATGCGATTTGGAAGTAAGAGAAGCACTGGACGGAGACAGAGTTGAAAAAGGTCTTGTTTTGGTAGCTCCAGGCGATAAACAAATGAAGCTTGCAAAGGACGATAAAGGGTACTATGTTTCCTGCAAGCCCGGCGAAAAGGTTAGCGGCCACTGCCCGTCAGTTGACGTATTGTTTAACTCCGTAGCTGAAAATGCAGGTAAAAATTCCGTAGGGATAATCCTCACAGGAATGGGTAAGGATGGAGCACAAGGACTGTTGAACATGAAAAAATCAGGTGCATATACCGTTGGACAGGATGAAAAGTCCTCTGTTGTTTATGGAATGCCAATGGTTGCATTCAACATAGGGGCTGTGATGGTTCAATCGGATGTAGAAGATATAGCAGAAATACTTATAAAGCATTTGAATAAATAATATGGAGTTGCCAATTAATTTACCGGCAGCAGAAAGGGGAAAAAAATGTCAACATTATCGACAAGCTTATATGGCTCATCAACAAGCAAAGGCTTCGGAGGACTGGTTTCTGGACTTGACACAGACGATTTAGTCAATCAGATGCTGGCAGGAACAAAATCAAAAATAAATAAGGCTTACCAAGCAAAACAAAAGTTGTTGTACAAGCAGCAGGCGTACAGGGAAATAAGTTCCAAGCTTGTTTCATTCAACAACAAGTATCTTTCTTATTCATCTGGATCAAAAACAAATATTATGAGTTCAAACTTTTTCAAGGCATATTCATTTAAATCTACATCTAATTATGTTAATGTGTCCGGAGATCAGGCAAATATTCAAAATTTCTCCATAAACAGCATATCAAGTGTAGCAGATTATGCTTCCATGACTTCCACATATACAACATCCACTCAGTCCTTTAGTTCAGATGGTCTGAGCACCTACCTATCATCTCTGGCAGGAGATTCCATGAACATTGAATATGAAGGCAAGTCATACAAGCTCACCATTGACAGCAAGTTTGGTTTGGGAGATGCAAAGGTCGATTTACAGGCAGTAGCTGACCAGCTCAACAGCCAAATTGAAAAAATAGCTGATTTGAACGGTGGTACTTCTTCTGACGCAAGCGATAATGTATTGCGATACAGTGTATCTGGTGATAACAAGCTGGTTATTAACTCTCCTGAAGGAACAACAACAAAGCTTACAGCTGCAAGCAACGATGTTCTAGAGTTTCTTAATATGAAGGTTGGTGAACCGGCTGCGTCCATAGAGGCAGTAGACAACGAAAAATTAAACAGGACACAATCTGATATATTCTCAAATACAAGTTCATACTTTAAATTTGATTATAACGGAGTTTCAAAGACTATATATTTAAAAGAAGGAATAACAGACGGTTCGGATCTTAAAAGTTATTTGCAGACTGAATTGGATAAAAGTTATGGTGCCGGAAAAGTTGAAGTAAGCTATGACAGTTTGGACACAAAAAAACTGACATTTAAAACAGTGGACAGCAGTTCAAACACAAACCTGTTCAGTGTAAGCGGTATTAGTGCAGAATTAAGCAACTTTACAGGCATTCAATCAGGTGATTGCAACAGATTGAATAAGTCTTCTGCAATAGGTGAATCTGGTTTAAAGCTTGGACTTAATGAAACAACACTTTCAAATGGCAACAGCGGATATGCAATAAAAATAAACGACAAGCTTTTTGAGTTTGAAAAAACTGCATCATTAAACGACATAATTAAGACAATCAACAACGATGCTGATGCAAAAGTAACAATTTCATATTTGTCAACCACAGACACTTTTTCAATCAAAGCTGATGAAACAGGATCGAACATGGCTGTAAAAATTGAAGAAGTCAGTGGCGGAAATCTATCAGAAGCTTTGTTCGGAGATGCAACGTACCAAAATGTAGTCAACGGTAAAGACACAATAATGGACTATACATTAAACGGTGTAAAAACTTCTGTAGTTAGAAGCACTGCCAATTTTTCAATTGATGGAATCAACATAGAACTGAATAAAAAATCAGAAGGTCTGACTGAAAGCGATACTGAAATAACTTTCGACGTTACAAACAATGTTGATGAAGTAGTAGAAAGAATTAAGGGATTTATAAATGATTACAATGAAATAATTGAATTATTGAATACAAAAACAAAAGAAAAACCTAACAGAGACTATCAGCCTCTTACACCAGACCAGCAGGATGAAATGGAAGAAGACGAAATAAAGGACTGGACCGAACAAGCCCAAAAAGGAGTGCTTTATGGTGACAGCAACATGAACAATGTACTGCGCAAATTGAGACAAACCATGACAAGCAAGACTTCAGTGAGCAGTCTGACACTATCCGATATAGGTATTTCTTCTGCAACTATGGATACCAGCGGAAAACTGGTAATAGATGAGGACAAATTAAAGGCGAAACTGCTAGAGAGCCCTGATGAAATAGCAAACCTGTTTTCGGGATCCACTTCTGTGGAAGGAGAAATTTCAGGTTTAGGTGTTCGTATCAGAGAATTGCTGGTGGCAAACGTAGGAGCCTATGGTACAACCGGAGTTCTCATTGACGAAGCAGGACTAGACAAAGGAATTACTTCAGACAAGAACAATATTTCTAAAAGAATAGAAGACTATGATGGCAAAATGGCAGAATTAAAGGACAAGATGGAAGTTGAAAGAAAGAGGTACTGGAGTAAGTTTACATCATTGGAGACAACTTTAAATAAACTTAACTCTCAAAGCTCCTATTTCACTGACATGATGGGTTAGAAAGGAGATTAAATGATAAGCGCTTTTGAGCAATATAAAAAGACTTCAGTCAATACAATGACCAGAGGAGAACTGCTGGTGCTCCTTTACGATGAAGCAATTAAAAAAATGAATATGAGCAAAATATTAATGGAAAACAACGATTTTGAAAATGCCAGCATCAACCTTGAAAAGTGCAGGAAAATTTTTAATCATCTCATTGTAACGCTTGATGACAATTATGCAATCTCCAAGGATTTAAGAGAAATGTACATGTTTTTTAACAAGGAACTTATATTGGCTTCATCCATGAAGTCAATTAAGAACATAGATAACATACTACCACTGGTGAAGGATTTGAGAAACACCTGGGAAGAAGCTGACAAAATTTCAAAGTCAGCAAAAAATTAAGGTGACTCATGGAAAATTTGTTTAAATCAAAGCTTGAAGCTGTTGAAAGACTGAAGGGCTTCACAAGGGAAATAACAGAATTATCTGTTAAAACCGACTATGATAATGTGAATTCAATGGTTGAAAAAAGAATAGAGTTCATCAATGCAGTTAGCGAAATAGATGAAAAAATTAAAAAAGTAAACAGCACAAAAGACACAGATGAAGTAAAAAACATTAAGAAACTCATTAATCAGTCTGTTCAAGAAATAATTGAAATGGACAAGCAAATCAGAAAGAATCTTAATGATGAAATAAAGGTTGTTAAAACGAAACTCAATGAGCCTTCATCATCATTGGGGCAGCTAAACATCAAAGCATAATATCATTGTGGGGTAAATACGGGGACGAATCATTGAGTGGACGGACACTAATAAGGGTCCGTCCTCAGTAATATTTTAAATAATATTACTAAAAAATTATGATTGCAGTAAAAAATTAGGAACGGCTAGGAGGATTTATGAAAAGAAATAGCAATAAGGTAAAAGTTACTTTAGGAAAAACTTCAATAGCAAGCAAAATAACATTAACATTGTTTGTGTTATGTTTTTTAGCTCTCCTTGCAACAGGTGTCGTAATTGGAATGACAGTCAACGAATATTTTACCAACAGTGAAAAGGATATCCTGAATGAAACGACAAAAAGCGTAAGCAATGAGGCAAACGCATTTTTCGAACGTTATATTGCAATAGTTGAACAAATGGCACAGGATAAGAATCTGCAGAACTTTATGATCAATGCAGAAGGACGTGAGACTCTTCTTGAAACAGAAGGATTTATGACTGCTGGACAGACAGTAGATGAAACTCAAAAGGCAAATCCTGATGTAATCTTGTCAGCATATATTGCTGAAGATGATTTTTATCTTGTATCACCAACAGTTTATTCAAAGGAAGACTATGATGTTTCTTCCAAGGACTATTACAAGGCAGTTACAGAAAACAGAATATACATAACAGATCCTTATCTTGATGCAATAACTGGTGGAATTGTAATAACTATTTCTGCTCCTGTAAAGTCAAACAACGAGGTCATAGGATTGACAGCTGTGGATATTGCCATTGACAAGCTGACTGCTATGGTAGGAAACTATAAGCTGGGGGAAACAGGAAATTTTACATTGCTTACTGAAAATAACATCATTGCAGGACACAAGGATGAAAACAGCCTTCTTAAATCAATAAATGACATAGACATAAGTGAAAATATGATCCAGTCTGTAAACAGCCGTACAGGAGAAGTCACAGAATTTACATACAACGGTGAAACATATATTGGAAACAGCGTTGAAATTGGAAATACCGGATGGCAGATACTTTCATCGCTGCCAAAGGATGAATTCACATCTCATACACAAAAGATTATTATGTCAATCGTAATTATATTTGCTGTCATGATTATTGCGCTCCTGGCTGTGATGACGGTTATGATTAAAAAGATGACAAAACCAATCAAGAAAATTACTGATATTACTGATAAGCTTGCCGCCGGTGAACTTGATGCAGAAATAAACATAAAAAGCAACGATGAAATAGGTGAATTGGCCCAGTCAATAGGGAGTCTTACAGCACGTCTCAAATCTTATATAGCATACATTGCTGAAAGTGAATATGTGCTGAATGAAATGGCTAGAGGGAACTTAAATGTTGAGCTTAAAAATGATTATGACGGTGAGTTTGCAAAATTAAAAGTATCTTTACTTTCACTTTCAGATATTCTTAAGGAAACTATAGGCAAAATCAAGGAATCCTCTGAATCAATAAACATGAATGCGGAACAAGTGTCAAGCGGAGCACAGGTACTGGCTCAAGGAACAACTGAGCAGGCAAGCGCCATAGAAGAACTGTCGGCAGAAATAAATGAAATATATCACACCATAGTCAACAATGCTGAGCATGCTGTAAGTGCAGGAAACAAGGCCAAGGAAACAGCCAGTGAAGTAGAGAAAGGAAACGTGCAGATGAGTGAAATGCTTTCTGCAATGGATGAAATCAGCAAGACTTCAAGAGAAATAAATAAAATAATAAAAGTAATAGATGACATAGCATTCCAGACAAACATACTTGCTTTGAATGCTGCTGTAGAAGCAGCAAGGGCAGGTTCCGCAGGAAAGGGTTTTGCAGTTGTTGCAGATGAAGTAAGAAACCTTGCGGGAAAATCTGCTGAAGCTGCAAAGCAGACAACAGCATTGATTGAAAATTCCATAAATGCAATCAACAAGGGCACAGCTCTTGCTGATGAGGCAGGAAAATCATTGTCCGGAATAGTAAATAAAACAAATGAGACCAACGAGCTTATTGCTGAAATTGCAAGTGCATCTTCGCATCAGACTGTTTCCGTAAATCAAATAAAGAGCGGAATAGAACAAATTTCATCAGTTGTTCAGGAAAATGCAGCATCTGCAGAAGCCAGTGCTGCAAACAGCGAGGAACTGTCTGGCCAGTCACACATATTAAACGAACTGGTAAGCAAATTCAATCTGTAAAAAAATTAGGGGACGGACCCTAGAGTTTAATTTTTCAACTCAAGGGTCCGTCCCCAATATTAATTTTCATATAATGTTAAATTTATGAAAAAAATGCCGATATATTAAATGGACTGTATATGATTATAAATTAATATGGGGGATCTTGTGAAAAAAATTAAATTTAACTTTAACATTAAGGAAAAACTAAAAGTAAAAGACTTATTAGGCAAAAATAATAATATTAAAAATCTTATCAACAACATTAAGAAAATCTTCAGCAATACTTACAAAAGTATCAGCAGTAACAAAGTGTTAAAAAAAATCATTGAATTCATAAGAAAAAAAGTCGGAGATTTGGCCTTTACAATCACAAACAAAACCAGCATAAAGTCAAAAATATTCTTAAGCTTTATTTCACTAATACTTGCAGTGGTAATTATATTAGGGGGAATTTCTGCTTATCAAAGCTACAAAATCACATTTGATACTCTTGAACGTACAATGGATAACGTTGCCCAGGTGTCATCAGAATCAATTGAAAATGAACTTGATATATACAGGGCAGTTGCCAACAACATAGGGCTTAACCAGCAGCTTTCTGATATGACTGTAAACAATCAGCAAAAAGCAAAAATAGTCACGCAAATGACGAAGGCATATGGGCTGCTTGATGCGTATACAACCAATACAAAAGGAAAAGGAGAATCTCCAATCACAAAACAAATATACATGATAGGAGATACTGATTATTTCTTTTCTGCTATGGCAGGAAGTACAGTAATTACTGAACCAAAGATGAATGATAAATTTGACAAGGTTACATTTACTGTATCAGCGCCTCTGTGGGAAGACGGAGTATATGGTTCGAAAATAATTGGTGCTGCAGTCATAGTGCTGGACGGCAAGGTATTGTCAGACATGGTTTCCTCCGTTAAAATCGGCGAAGGTGGATTTGCCTACATACTGGACAAGGACGGATATACAATTGCACATCCTGTTTATGAAAAGGTCGTCGAATCAGAAAACATAATAAAATCCTACGAAGAAAATGGAATCAACAAGCAATTGGCTGAAGTCGAGCAAAAGATGCTGAGCATGAAACTTGACCTTGGTGAATATGAATTAGACGGACAAAAAAATCTGATTGCATATTCTTTTATTAAAGGAAGCGATGGATGGGGACTATTTATAAGCGCTCCTCAATCGGAATATACAGGCTCCACAAATTTAAGTTTACTCATCACTTTGATAATTTCAATATTGTCTCTTATAGTAGCGTATTCAATCGGAAAGAAGGTATCTGACAACATTGCAAATCCAATTATTTTATGTGCTGAAAGGCTTAAGAATCTTGCTGAAGGAGATTTACACACAGAAATTGAAAAAACTACACGTGATGATGAAATCGGAACACTCATAAAATCCCTAGGCTCCACAGTCAAAGGGTTAAATATAATAATAAATGACATTTCATTTCACTTAGGAGCAATTGCGGATGGAGATTTTTCAAACAAAATTGATAGTGAATATAACGGTGATTTCAATTCAATAGTTATTTCATTGGAGCAGATTAACAGCTATTTAAATCGCATGGTAAGACAGGTAAACGAAAGTGCAGAACAGGTTGCATGCGGTTCTGAGCAGCTGGCAGGCGGTGCACAGGCACTGTCCCAGGGAGCAACTGAACAGGCAAGCTCTGTTCAGGAACTTTCTGCAACAATAAGTGAAATAACAGAACAAATAAACGGCAATGCCAGAAATGCAGGCAAAGCAAAGGAAGCATCCCTTGAATCAGCAGCACAAGTTGAAAACAGCAGCAATTATGTGAAGGAAATGAATGATGCAATGTCGGAAATTAACGAGACTTCCAAGGAAATCGGGAAAATAATAAAGGTTATTGACAACATTGCATTCCAAACAAATATTCTTGCTCTCAATGCTTCTGTTGAAGCAGCAAGGGCAGGTTCTGCAGGAAACGGATTTGCAGTTGTTGCAACCGAAGTTAAGAATCTTGCACTCAAGAGTGCAGAAGCAGCAAAAAATACTGAACAGCTAATAGAAAATGCTTTAAGAGCAGTTGCAAAAGGAACTAAAGTAGCAGCCAAGACAAATGAAGCACTTAATATCGCTGTTGAAAAAACTCAAGTTGTTGAAGATATGATAAAAGAAATTACCGAAGCTTCTAAACAACAGTCAGAAGCAGCAACTCAGGTTTTATATGGAGTTGAACAAATTTCATTTATAGTACAAACAAATTCTGCAACAGCGGAAGAAAGTGCAGCTGCAAGTGAAGAACTGTCAAGCCAGGCTCAGATTATGAAAGAACTTGTGGAAAAAATAAAATTAGTTGAAGATTCCAGTGAAGCTATACATGAGACTATCTAAATTATATGATTAATAGTTGAAAAATAAGGGTATAAACCATAAGTATGGAAAAAGACACAATTGTAAATTTTCATGCATAATAAAATATTTGGAGGCTCATATGGCTTTAATGTGGACTAAAAATTTAGAGGTTGGGGTTGATTTAATAGATCAGCAGCATAAAAAGTGGTTTGAGAAAGCTGATCAGCTTTTCGAAGCAGGGAAAAGCGGAAAATCAAAGGAATACATAGTTAAAATGTTTGACTTTCTTGATGAATACACCAGGACCCATTTCAAGGATGAGGAACGCTACATGCAAAGTATTAATTATCCTGAATTAAGCGCTCAAAAGCAAATGCATGAAGGATTCATCAAAAAGCTTAAGGAATTAAGAAGTGAATATGAAAAAGACGGTGTAAATTTAACTGTTATTTTGAATTCAAACCAGTTTATTTTGGACTGGCTCACTAAACACATTTCACAGGCAGACAAAAAAATAGGCGAATTTGCCAAGAATCTAAAATAATATTGACGGGTCATTAGTTTAGTACTTATGATCCGTTTTTATGCGCATACTGATGTACGTAAGCTTCGTATTAAATTTAGAAACAAAAATATTTCTTTATACTTAAAATGTAGACATTGTATCTCTTTTAGTTTCTAATCGTTATAATTTTATATTTATAAAAAAATGGTAAATTTTCGCATCGAAAATCCGATAATATATTTGTATGCATTTTAAGGAGGAGAAAATGAAAGGGATAAAAGGCAAAAATAATGCAACTAAAAGAACCGCTGCAAAGAGTATAAAAACAAAGCTTGTAATTGTTTTGTTTATTGGCAGCACACTGTTGTTAACGTTAACAGGAATTGTGCTGAGCACAACCTTAAACAGCCGGCTCACAGAAAATGAAAAGAAAATATTGAGTGAAACATCCCAGAGTGTAAGTAAGGATGCAGAGTTGTTTTTTGAACGATATGTTACAATTGCAAAGCAAATGGCACAAGATAAAAACATACAGAATTTTTTGATGGATGCAGAACCGGGTGACTACATTCCAAGTGTAGATGGATATGAAGTACTCAGAAATACATTAATAGAAACGCAAAAATCAAACAGCGACGTAATGCTTTCAGCATACATAGCTGAAGCTGAACCGTCATATTATGTGGATGATTTAAGCGGAGTATCAGATGCTTCCTTTGACTTGAAAACAAGAGAGTACTATAAAACCATAACAGATGATGTTACATGCATCACAGAACCTTATGTGGATGCTGCAACAGGAAGCATGGTCATAACTATTACTGCCCCTGTCCATGCGGAAGGTAAAATAGTAGGTTTGACCGGTATTGACATAACTATAGACAAATTGTCGCAGGTTGTAGGAGAGTACAAACTTGGAGAAAATGGATATTTTACTCTTTTGACAGAAGGTGATGTTATAACATCCCATAAGGATACCGACAATATTTTAAAATTGTTCAAGGACATTGGAGTAAGCGAAAACATTTTGAAATCAGCGCAAGATTTAAATGAAGAAGTCATAAAGTACTCATACAAAGATAGTGAATACATGGGAAATACAGTCCTAGTTGGAGATACAGGATGGAAAGTTGTTTCAGCAATTCCAAGAGATGAATTCATGTCAAACACCAGAGATCTTACGAAATTGATAACAATAATATATATTTTGACAATTGTTCTGCTGTCTGCAGCCATGTTTATAATTGTAGGCATAGTTACAAAGCCAATTAAGAAGATTACAGCCATAACAAACAAGCTTGCAGAAGGTGAACTTGATGTGGATTTAGACATAAAAAGCAGCGATGAAATTGGAGAACTTGCTCATTCCATAGGAAGTTTGACGGGTCGTCTTAAATCATATATAACGTATATAGATGAAAGCGTAAATGTGCTCAATGAAATGGCAGAAGGAAAATTAAATGTGGAATTCCAAAATGACTATGAAGGTGAATTTGCTAAGTTAAAATCTGCACTTCTCTCCATGTCAAACACACTAAAAGACACCATAGGAAAAATCAAGGAATCATCTGAATCAATAAATATGAATGCAGAACATGTATCTAGCAGTGCTCAGGTTCTGGCTCAGGGAACAACAGAACAAGCAAGCGCCATCCAAGAGCTTTCAGCAGAAATAAACGAAATTTACCAGACAATAGCAAACAATGCTGAACATGCTGAAAGTGCAGGAAACAAGGCTAAGGAAGCAGCCAGTGAAGTTGAAAGAGGAAATGACCAGATGAATCAAATGCTTTCAGCAATGGATGAAATAAGTAACACTTCAAGAGAAATAAATAAAATAATAAAAGTTATTGATGACATAGCTTTCCAGACAAACATACTTGCATTAAATGCAGCAGTTGAAGCAGCAAGGGCTGGTTCTGCTGGCAAGGGCTTTGCCGTGGTAGCCGATGAAGTGAGAAATCTGGCAGGAAAATCAGCAGAAGCTGCAAAACATACAACAGCATTGATAGAAAATTCAATTAATGCCATAAATAAAGGAACAGCTCTGGCAGGCGAGGCAGGAAAATCATTGTCCGGAATAGTTTCAAAAACCAATGAAACAAATGAACTCATAGCAGAAATAGCAGAGGCTTCATCTCATCAAGCAGTTTCTGTAAACCAGATAAAAAGCGGAATAGAACAAATATCCTCTGTTGTTCAACAAAACGCATCAACAGCAGAAACAAGCGCAGCAAACAGTGAGGAGCTCTCAGGTCAGTCACAGATACTTAATAATCTTGTGAACAAATTCGAAATCTAAATCTAGAGGTTAGCATATTGTTCTATAACATTTTTAAATTTCATTAATTTACATTGCTTAAAAACAAGGGTAAGTTCTAAAAGATCTTCCCTTGTTTTTATTTAGCAATATAAAATATTCATTAGCTATATGTGAAGTGGTAATAAGTTTAATTGTGACATAATATAGTTTGACAAAATATCCTCGCAGCTTTACCTGTTTCTTAACAGTAGGAAGTGTTGCATTTTTTATAAAATTTGCAATAATAAACTTAAAAACATAAAATAAATAAATAATGTGTCGATATAATATTAAGTGCAATATATTCTTGATTTTATATTCTTTATAATTTTATTAATATTAATTAACTTATTACAAATTATTAAATTGATTGTATTTTGGAGGATTAAATGAAAGTAGTAATTCTTGCTGGAGGATTTGGCACAAGAATAAGCGAAGAATCGCATTTGAAACCAAAGCCTATGATTGAGATAGGGGATAAGCCCATATTGTGGCATATTATGAAAATATATTCTCACTATGGATATAATGATTTTATCATATGTTGCGGTTACAAAGGTTATGTAATAAAAGAATACTTTGCAGATTATTATCTTCATTGCTCAGATGTTACATTTGATTTTACAAATGATAATAAGATGATAATTCATAATAACATTGCTGAGCCTTGGAAAGTTACTTTAGTGGATACTGGTCTGTATACTCAAACCGGAGGAAGAGTAAAAAGAATTCAGCAGTATGTTGGTCATGAAAAATTTATGTTAACATATGGAGATGGTGTCAGTGATGTCGATTTAAATGAATTAGTTCAATTTCACAATAAAAGTAATAAAATTGCAACATTGACAGCTATTCAGCCAGGTGGTAAATTCGGGGTATTAGAAATTGATGGAAATCAAAATATTGCAAGATTTGCTGAAAAAGCTAAAGAGGACGGGGGTTGGATTAACGGCGGATTTATGGTATTGGAACCGGAAATATTTGATCTAATAAAAGATGATAGTACAATACTCGAGAGAGAGCCATTAGAAAGGTTAACTCAAAAAGGTGAATTATTAGCATATAAGCATTCAGGTTTTTGGCAGTGTATGGATACACAAAGAGATAAAAATCACCTTGACTCCATATGGGAAAAAAATAGAGCACCTTGGAAGGTATGGTAGATATGAAGATAAGTGTTATTATGCTTACCTACAATAGAGAAAATTTTATATCAGAAGCAATAGAATCCATCTTGAATCAAACAGAAAGTGACTATGAATTTATAATAGTGAACAACGGTTCCACTGATAAAAGTGGCGAAATTGCAGAAATGTATGCAAAATTAGACTATAGAATTAAAGTAATTCATATTCCAAAAAGTAGCATAGGAAAAGGAAGAAATATAGGATTGAGTTTAGCTAAAGGTGATTTTATAACTTTTGTAGATGATGATGATATAGCAGAGTCGGACATGCTGGAATTTTTATATAATCTTGCAGTTGAAAATAATGCGGATATATCAATCTGTGGTTCGACTAAAAAAGTTGAAGGTAAAATTTTTCCTAACTGCCTATTTGATGAATATTTGGAGTTGACTCCACCGGAGGCTGTCATTGAATTGCTTAAGAGAAAAAAAATCAATGCTGCAATGCCAACTAAAATGATTAAAAGGCATTTATTTGATATCATTAGGTTTAATGAGACGGGCAAGTATGATGATATAAGCGTTACTTATAAGTATATAGCGAATGCACGTAAAGTTGTTGTTAATGGATTGCCTAAATATTGTTTCACAAGACATGAAAAAAACAATTCATCCTTCACAACTAATGATATGTTGTTGACTCCAGAACAGCTGGATGAATATTTCAGTGCTTTTAGGGAAAGAACAATATATTTGTCTAAAATTCTTCCGGACATATCTGAATACGCACAGTACAGTGAATGGTCATATATGATATCAATGTGCAACAAGATTAAAAAAAATAACCTTACAAACTGTTCAAAGCAATTGGAGCATGTAAAAAAAGTGTTAACAAAACATTATGATGAATTTTATTATGGGAAATATATTGAAGAATTTGAAAAAGAATTTATGAATTTATATATTAGGGTATAAAAATGAACAATGAAGACATGCTAAAAAGTTTTTACTATAACAATTTTAGTAAAAATGTATGTAGAAAAAACGGAAAACTGAAAATTTTTAGAAATTCTGTTTTGGATATTCATAAATCTGCAAAAATTAATCTGAATGAAGATTTCTATATAAATTCGGACACTTTTAAAAAATCGAAAGCCGAGTGTTATATCAAGTTACAGGAAAATGCCATGCTTAATATAGACGGACGCTTTAAATTGTTTTATGGGTCAACTATACAGGTATTCAAAAATGCAACATTGACTTTAGGAAGAGGATATTTAAATTCCAATTCGGTAATTGCATGCTGCAATAAAATAATAATAGGTGATGGCGCTACAATTGCACGTAATGTATATATATATGACGGTGATCATCATTCTATTTTAGATGATGACGAAAATATATTAAATAAATCCGTGCCCATAAATATAGGTAAGCATGTTTGGATTGGAGTGGGGGCAATTATTTTGAAGGGCGTAAACATAGGAAACGGATCAATAATAGGCGCAGGAGCTGTAGTAAACAAAGATATTCCTGCTAACTGTATAGCTGTAGGTAATCCTGCGAAAGTAATAAAAGAAAAAATTAGGTGGAAATAATATGGTATTAATTGAAAAAAGTGTACAGTGTGTAGTTATGCAAATTATGCTTTAATAATTACATAGATAAATGCTTTATAGAGAAATTTTTTAGATTGTTCAGTTTATTATTAAAAAGTATACTAATTATTTAGATTTATTAAGCACGCTATACCTTAAACAAACAAAAATTGAAATAGTCTAGGTGTCGTCTGCAATTGCAGAGTGGTCACTAAGTAAACATTTAAGAATTATTAAAAGGAGGAATACTCATATGATACATAAAACATTTTCTGGTAGACAAAATATAAATGCACATACTCTCTCACAGTTTCAATATGATTTTAATCGTAGCCTTTGGGGTTCTGGGTATGAGGAGTGTCAAGTTGAATCTATTGCTCAAATATATAATGCACTGGGTGATAAGCAATCGCAGGATTTGTTTAATGCACGTCTGTCGTTTTCATTGACAAAGGATTTTTCTGTCATGAACAACTATTTTAATCAATATCTATTATCTTATGAAGATAACATGAAGAAGTTGTTGCCCAAGTATGTAAACAATCCCAATGTTAATCTTTATATATTTGGTGCAGGAGTGGTTTTTTGGTATGTACGACAATGCTTACCTTCAATACAGTGGAAAGGAATTATCGACAATAATTTTGGAAGTAGTGGTGATATTTTATGCGGTCTACCCATAATGCGCTTTGATGAATTTATTGCTCAAAACTATACAGACAATACCTATATTGGCATTGCTGTAAGCAATAATGAGGCACGAAAAGCAATCAAGAAACAGATACAGGAGAGCGGATTAGATTTTGATGAACATTGCTTTGATTTAAATCCTATTTTGTCAGAGGTGAACGCTATATGTGAAAAGCAGTATTTTGACTTTCCGGGATTAATACCAACATCAAATGAAATCTTTGTAGATTGCGGTGTTTTCGACGGAGCCTCTTCAAAAGCTTTTATTGAATGGTGTAATGGAAATTATAAACATGTTTATGCATTCGAGCCTGACTCACGCCAATATTCACACATTCGTAAAACTTTAAATGGATCGAAAAATTTTACTTTGTTTGATTTTGGATGCTGGGATAAATCAGATACAATTACGTTCTTTAATAATATACCTTCCCAATTGTCACTAGCAAATGATAAACAAAATGCGGGAACAACATCTATCAAGGTTGGTCGTATGGATGATTTTATTGGTGATGAAAAAGTTACATTTATTAAAATGGACATTGAGGGTGCTGAATACCAAGCACTATCTGGTGCAGAGCAGATAATCATAAAGAATAAGCCAAGATTAGCAATTTGCGTCTATCATAGGCCAGAGGATATTATAAAAATTCCTGAACTGATTCTCAGTTTCAGGGATGATTATAAATTCTATTTGAGGCATCCATTCTATTCATCTAGCCAAACTGTGCTTTTTGCAATTTAATTACTATTAAGTGAGGTAATAATATATGAATAACGAAATTTTACATATTGCCAATACAGCATTACCTGTTACATTGAGGTGCAATTTAAAATGTAAGCATTGCCTTGAATTCAGCCCATATTATGGAGCAGTAGAGGATTATAATTTAACAGAATTATGTAATTCTATTGATATTTTTTTTAAACTTATTGATAGAGTAGATAATTTTACTATAGCTGGGGGCGAAGCATTACTACACAAAGATTTGAATGCAGTAATTCAAAAAGTTGGGGAGCATGCTGAACAAATTGGAAAGATTATTTTTACTACAAATGGAACACTGCTAATGACAGATGAACTGATATCTCTCCTCAAGCAGATGCCAAAAATAGAAGTTAATATCAGTGATTATGGTCCAGCCCTATCTAAAATGTCACAGGATTTGCAAAAAGATTTAAGTGAAGCTGAAATTCCTTTTCGCGTTTTTAAATATTATGGGAATAATATGCATTATGGTGGCTGGATAGATTTTACTGATCATAGAATAAAACATAGAACTGAAGACGAATTACTAGATCTTGGAGTCAGGTGCGGAAATCGAAAAGGTGGAAATTTCATTATAATGCCTGGTGAGCTTTATGTTTGTTTTCGTGTCATAAGAAGAATATCCTTAGGGATTATTCCCAAGAGTGAAGATTCTTGTATTGATCTTTATTCAGCCAAAGGTATAGAAGATAAACGAACTCAAGTGCGTGAAATTTTAAAGGCTCCTTATACACCTGCTTGTGCTTATTGTGTAGGCAAATTAAGTGAAGTAGAACATTGCAAACCTGCAATCCAACTGGCAGATGATGAGAACCTCTTTGAAGTTGAGTTATTATAGGGTACAAGCTTATAAAGAATAAAAGGAGGCCAAATATCATGGTTATTATTTTTATGGCAGCTTACAATGCTGAAAATACAATACGGCGAGCAATTGATAGCATACTTATGCAAACTTATGATGATTATGTTTTTTATATGCTTGACAATGCATCTGAAGATGGTACAGCATCCATCTTGGAAGAATATGCAAAACAAGATAACCGTTTATATGTACTAACTAATATTATAAACCGTAAGGGTTGGAATTCGATATCTTTTGTTAAGTTTGCGAAAGAAAGATATAAAAATATAGACTATTATTGTACTCTCGATTCTGACGATGAATATGAACCGGATTTTATTGAAAGAATGCTTGATTTCATGCGTAAAAATAGTTTGGATATTTCTGCCTGTGGAAGCGATTTTTGTAATTCGCACACAAAACAGTCCATGGGACAAAGAAAAGTCAAACAAAATTTACTGTTGAAGGGACAGGGATTTTCCGAGTACTTCACGCAATACCATCAATTTATGAGGACTGTTTGGGGAAAAATTTATTCATTTGACGTTTTATGGAAATGTAATTTTGATAAATGTTTTACTGTTAATTATGGTGCTGATACTCTTTTTGCTATGGAAGCTTTCCACAACGCTGAACGTGTTGGCATACTTGCAGAAACACTACATAAATATTATGTATCTCCCAATTCCGGATCTTATAAATTTGATAACAGGCGTATTGTTTCTGACCATATTCTAGATGACACTGCCCGTACTTTTCTTATTGATAAGTGTGGTTTTATAAGCCCCAAAAACGAAGAATTTTTACTTGCCATATATTTCAACTCAATAAAAGACACTTTAAATGTCCTGCTTAATGCACAAATTGATACCACAGATAAATTAATTGGTCTATATGATATTTTTAGTTGTGAGCATACACAACATTTACTCAGGTGTGGAGGATATGTAGGAGAAATAAAGCAACTCATTGAAATAATAGTATATTGGATACTCAAACAAAATGAATGTCGAAAGTTGGAAGGCGCACAAATAGCTACAAAAATTATTTTTTCAATCAACTTGGAGTTATCGCAATTCATTGCTTCGGAAAGCTTAGAATGTCTGCTACAGAAAATGCCTGAAGCCGTTATTGATTTAATAAAAAAGGACTACAATAGGGTATTGGAACAACTTAAAAATTGGTTTGAAAGGCATGATGCGGATATCACCGTGCTGTCAAAGCTTGAGATTGACTTATACCATGCCCTGAACAAAACAGATGATGAACTTTTTGCCCTCTTGACAGAGATTCGAAAAAGACGTCCGTGTTCTTCAACAGAGTTGAACATAGATGACCTGATTCATGAGATAATTGCAAGACATCCGATTATAGCATACATTAGTGCCGATTTAGCAGTTGCTCTTTCACAGACAATTCTTTGGGTGCTGAAGGAAAACTTCTCTCGCGCATTGAACGAGTTTATTGAAGTTTCGCAGGAATTGGAAGTTGCGGACAATGATGCAGAATCTTATATATTATTGGGACAAAATCTTTCAGCCGCCTCAGATAATGCAAAAGCATATATTTATTTCAAAAAAATATGGATTTCGTACTTACTTGACTGCTTTCGCAATGAAGAAGCCTTAAAGGAGATTGCTGAATTTGGGCAGCTTTTACAGAATGATGAGGATTTTTTCGAATTGCGTAAAAGGCTGGGGAAAAAATGCTTGGAGGTAGAACATGAATAAGAATTTTTTACTTTACGGGCATGGAGGTTCATATAATCATGGTGCAGAGGCTATTATAAAAAGCACGATAAATTTGATAAAAAGTAACTATTCCAATAGCTATATAATTCTTTCAACTCATTTCAAACAACAGGATATTGAATTCGGAGTTGATGTAAATGAATATTGTGAACGAGATATGTACTATGTTGAACTTGATAAATCTTCTTCTGAAAAAGGAAAATATGATAAGCTCATATATAAATCAACAATTGATAAAATAGATAAAGATACCGTATGCTTGTCGGTGGGCGGTGACAATTATTGCTATGACAATTGGAGAAAATGGAAGGCAATTCATGAAAGGGCAATTGAGGTAGGCGCAAAAAGTGTTTTATGGAGTTGCTCAATAGAACCGTCTATGTTGTGTGATGAAATGGTTGACACCTTGAAATCACATAGTTTTATAACAGCAAGAGAAAGCATTACTTATAATTCATTGCTTGAAAAAGGATTAAAAAATGTAGAGTTGTGTTCTGATGTTGCGTTTTTATTGGAGAAAAAGAAAGTTGAACTTCCGAATAATTTTATTGTTGGAAATACTTTAGGAATAAATTTGAGTCCTTTGATTATTCGTAGAGAGGAGAGAAAAGGAATCATTGTCCAGAATATATTAAATGTCATTGATTATGTGATAAATAATACGGATATGAATATCGCTCTTATACCTCATGTTGTAATGTCAATGGATAATGATTATGAATTGCTGAATGAATTATATAAATTAATTGAAAAAAGAGATAGAGTATGCTTAATTTCGGATAAGCTTTGTGCGTCTGAATACAAATATATAATATCAAATTGTAGGTTAGGGATTTTTTCGAGAACCCACGCAACAATTGCAGGATATTCATCCTGTGTACCTGTTTTGGCACTAGGGTATTCGGTTAAGGCGGAAGGAATTGCTCTTGATTTGGGGTGTGAAGATTATGTTGTTCCTCTTGACGAATTTATAGAAGAAAGAACTTTAGAAAAAAAGTTGATAAAATTAGTTTTTAATGAAAATGACATTAGAAACATGCTTCAAAAAAAATATGAATTATGCAGAAATAATGCAAATAAAACTATTTCACTTCTTAATTAGTATAAGAGAAAGAAATTTAAATTATAAAATAAATAAACGATAAACTGATATTGATTAAATGGTGAATATTTTATATGGCATTAATTAAGCATGTTTCTATGGTAAAAAGAAGATTATTTAATCAGAGTTATTTAAATATAACATTTAATAATTGTATGTAAGAAAGGAAGAGAAATGTATATATCTCAATGCATAATAGCAAAAAACGAAGAAGATAATATAGAACACTGCCTAAGTCATCTAAAATCAGTGGTTGACGAGCAAATAGTTATAGACACTGGTTCCACGGATAGAACAGTCGAAATAGCAGAAAGCATAGGAGCTAAAGTGTTTCATTTCGACTGGGTAGATGATTTTAGTGCTGCAAGAAACTTTGCATTAGACAAGGCTAAGGGAGATTGGATAATATTCCTTGATTGCGATGAGTATTTCTCAGAGAATTCTGTTGCATCTATTAAAGATAGTATAAAGAAATTAGGAGAAAATAAACAAGTTGATGGAATTACTTGTGAATTAATCAATATTGATTTAAATAATAATATAATAGCTACAGCGAAAAATATTAGTCCTAGATTATTTAAGAGAAAAGACTATTTAAAATATAATAAGAGAGTACATGAGATTTTGTGTAATACAAGAATTTCTAATTCAAATCTGGTCTTAGCTGATGCAAGTGATTTATTGAAAATATATCATACAGGGTATGCTGCTGAAGAGATTAATAAAAAAAATAAGAATGAACGTAATATCAATTTATTAAAAAAGGAACTTGAAAAAAACCCACAGGATGCAAAGTTGAACCTTTATCTGAGCAAACAGCTTAGCATTGAAAAAAAGTATGAAGAAGCTCTCGATTATTGTTTAAAGTCATTACAATATATTGATAAAACAACTATTTTTGATTATTATTGCATTATATACAACACCATTATGATGAATATGATCAAATTGTCAAAGTCTTATAATGATTTGAAAAGTATCTTTGTTGAGGCGGTTAAATACTTTTCCGATTATCCAGATTTTTATATGCATATGGGTACTATATCATTTAGGGACAATAGAATAAAAGAATCAATAGATTATTTCGAAAAGTGTATTTATTATTGTGAAAACTTCAATAAGGATATTGAATGCTTTGCATTGGGGAAAATAGAAAAAATCTTCAATGACCTTTTAAAACTCTATTTAATGGATAATGATAAAACAAAAGCGGTAAAAATAGCTGTTTCTATGTTAAATGCGGATAAATACAATTTTGAAGTTTTAACAATATTAATAAGTATTTTTTCAACTCAAGAAAAAGAAGAATCTATTGCTTTATTTCTAAATAAAATATATGATTATAATCTTTTGAAAGATAAAATATACTTATTAAAAGCAAGTTCAATTATTAAAAATGAAAAATTAACAGACTACTATAAGAGACTTTTAAATGACGAAGAATTGAAAGTGGTTAAAGATTCGCAGTTGCTTATTTGATATGAGAAACTGAAGTGCAAATTAAATATTATTAATACCTGCTAGAAAAGAAAAAAATATTTAATAAAAAGCTAAACTTATTTCCAGTTGTTTCGATATACATTATGTAAAGATAATTTATTTTCAACACAGGGCCCATGTTGAAAATAAATATCAACAAATAATAGGGAAGGATCCCAAGTTAAATTACATGGAGGTAATTAAATGAGAATTCAACACAACATTAACGCTTTAAACTCTTTAAGACAATTAGGATCAAACAATTCAGCAACAGGCAAGAACCTTGAGAAATTATCATCAGGTTACAGAATCAACAGAGCAGGCGACGATGCTGCAGGATTGGCTATATCAGAAAAAATGAGAGGCCAGATTAACGGTCTTGAAATGGCTTCTAAGAATGCAGAAGACGGAATTTCAATGATTCAAACTGCTGAAGGTGCATTGAATGAAACTCACTCAATTCTTCAGAGAATGAGAGAACTGGCTGTACAGTCAGCATCAGACACAAATACGGATGATGACAGAGCAGAAATCCAGAAGGAAAATGCGGCTCTTATTGAAGAAATTGACAGAATTGCTACAACCACTCAGTTCAATACACAAAACCTGCTTGACCAAACTGGAGGAACTACTGGTGCCTTCACACTTCAGATAGGCGCTAACACTGGACAAAGCATAACTGTAACATTTGCAGATATGCAGGCAACAGCTTTAAGTGTTGACGGTGTCGATTTAGGAGTTGATGCTGCAACTTCAGACACGGCAATATCAACAATTGATGCAGCTATTAAACTGGTTTCTGATGAGCGTGCAAACATGGGTGCTGTTCAGAACAGACTTGAACACACTATCAACAACTTGGGAACAACTTCAGAAAACTTAACAGCTGCTGAATCTCGTATAAGAGACGTTGACATGGCAAAAGAAATGATGGAATTCACTAAGAACAACATCCTTTCTCAGGCTGCTCAGGCAATGCTTGCTCAAGCTAACCAACAGCCACAAGGCGTATTACAGTTATTACAGTAATATTAAATTAATACAAAAAATTAGGGTGCAGTTTACTGCACCCTGTTTTTTTTGTATCGGTTTAAAATTATAAAAAAAGTTTACTAATGGTAAATTATTTGTAAACTTTTGTCAAATTATGCCGATAGAACTAAATGGAGATAATAATCACAGGAGGTGAAAAAAATTAATAATGATGAAATTTCCAAATTCAAACCATTTGTTAAGCATTATGTTATTGGGGCAGCCTTCTGCACTGTAATAATGATTCTTGCAACACTTGATTTGTTTTCTCCGGGAGAGGATATTACATTACGAGATAAGCTTTTGCTTGTATTCAATTTTGTCTTTATAATATTGGAGATAGGATTTTATTTCATTATAAGGAAAGGAACAATATATTTTAAAAATTATAATGGTAGATTGAACAAAGACATAAATACTGAAGCTATGGATGTGGTATTTAATGTAAGAAATAAATTCATGTTCATAAAAGATGCAGAAGAGCGGATAAACAATAATATTGAAAAGAAGTATGCACTTATCCATTATGATATTAAAAAGTTCACCATCATCAACAACAGTGTTGGCTACAAGGTTGGTGATGATATTCTTAAGAAAATATGCAAAATATTTTCTAAGGAACTTAAAGGTGAAGTTTTTGGAAAAGCTGAGGGAGATAAGTTTTTTGTATTGTTTGAATATGAAGAACAAAATGAGCTCATTGAAAGAATGTTTAATATATCTGATAAAATTGAATATTTAAGCATTTGGAAAAAAATAAATATAAAACCTGCAGTCAACATGGGGATTTATTTTATTGATAATGATAAGCTTGCACTTAGAGTTGCTATCGACAGAGCTGAATTTGCAAAAAGTCATTTGAAGAACGGTTATAACAGTGAATATGCTATTTACAATGATAGTATCGGCAACAGTCTCATTGAAGCACGTAGAATTGAAGATGACATGCACAAGGCATTGGACAATAATGAGTTTAAGGTGTTTTTTCAGCCAAAAGTCAGCGTGAAAAACGGGAATTTATCAGGAGCAGAAGCGCTTGTCAGATGGAATCATCCGGAGCTTGGGCTTTTATATCCTGACAAATTTATACCCATTTTTGAGAAAAACGGTTTCATTATTAAAATGGATAAGTATGTTTTTGAACAGGTATGTGTCAACATGAGAAAATGGATTGACAGCGGATATGATGTTGTTCCTGTTTCTGTGAACGTTTCAAGGATTCATTTTTTAAACACCGATTTTGTTGAAGAGTACAACAAGATCAAGGAAAAATACAGCATACCAAACAACCTTATTGAAATTGAAATAACAGAATCAGTGGTTTTTAACAATGACAATGAAGAAAGTATTTTTGCAGTGATGAAGAACTTCAAAAATGAAGGATTTGAAATATCCATGGATGATTTCGGATCGGGCTATTCAAGTCTTGGCCTCTTAAAGGAGATGCCTATAGACACCTTGAAATTGGACAAAATATTTTTAAATCATATTGAAGAAAACAGTTCACAGATAATAATGGACCATATTGTAGATATTGCAAAAAAACTCAGTCTTAAAGTTGTTTCTGAAGGTGTTGAAACAGATTTGCAGGTAGATTTTTTAAAGAAAACAGGATGCGATATGGCACAGGGTTTTATTTTTTCAAAGCCAAAGCCTATAGAAGATTATGAAAAACTCATCAGCAGCGGAAGAACAAACTATTTTAATTTAACATAATTTTAAAAAGGAAGGTAAATCATGGCATACAGCTGGGACAAATCATTAGAAACAGGAAATCCGTCAATTGACTCACAGCATAAATCATTGATAAATGCAATCAATGAACTTCTAGATGCTTGCAGCCAGGGAAAAGGAAGAAATGAAGTATCAAAGACGCTTAATTTTTTGCAGGATTATGTTATAAAACATTTTGCTGATGAAGAAATGCTACAGCTAAAATCATCTTATCCTGATTACAAAGTTCACAAGGAAAAGCATGAAGCATTTAAAGTTACAGTAAAAAACATAGCCGACGAATTCAAGGAAAATGGAGCAACCATTCAGCTGGTTGCAAAAGTGAACTCTTCTGTGGGAGGGTGGCTTATAAACCATATTAAATCAGAAGACAAGAAAGTTGCAGCACACATAATGTATAAATAATAAAATAAAAATTGACTTACAGGGGGTTAGCATGAACAGCATTAAACGGAAAATGTTTTTAAACATTACGGTAATAATATTGGTGGTAGTTATAGCAATAGGGGGAGTTTCTTCATACCTTACTTACAATGTAACATTTGACACTCTTGAAGAAACAATGCAGGAAATTGCAGCATCATCTGCAGATGTTGTTACAATGAGACTTGAAGGTTATAAAACAATAGCAGCAGAAGTAGGATTGCTTTCTCAGCTCACAAGTGAAGACATAACTCAGGAAGAAAAAAGCAAGATTTTCAATGAAAGAATAACAATGCATGGTCTAAAAGACATAAACGTTGCTGATAAGGATGGATTTGTAGCATCATCATCAGGAACAGAAATTGTAAAGCACATGGATTATTACACTGCTTCAATGAATGGAGAAGTGTTTGTTACTGATGCTCAGTTTGATTCGGCAACATTTGAAATGTACTATATTGTATCAGCCCCTCTTTGGAAAGACGGTGTTTACGGCTCAACAGCAGAAGGAGTTGTCATAGTAAAAATAGATGGAAAAACTCTGACTGATATTGCTTCCCAGGTTGTTATTGGAGAGGATGGTTTTGCATCTATTATTGACAAGGAAGGATACATTATTGGACATCCTGAATATAGCAAGGTTTTAAATCTGGAAAATGTGATTTTAAATAACCAGACTGACGGAAGCAATGTTGAAATGGCTTCACTTGAGCAAAAAATGCTAAATGGTGAAACAAGCTTTGGAACATATAAAAATGAAGGAAAAAATAATATGTTGTCCTATTCACCAATTGAAGGAACAGACGGATGGGCAATGCTCATTGATGTTCCCCAGGGCGAATATATGAAAAGCACAAATTTCAGCATTATTGCAACAGCTATTCTTGGGTTATTGTCTATATTGATTGCAGCATTCTTAGGATTTAAAATGTCAAACAAAATTGCAGATCCTATAATTGCGTGTGCAGAAAGGTTGAAGCTTTTGTCTGAAGGTGATTTGCACAGTGAGGTCCCAAAAACAAAAAGCAAGGATGAAACAGCAGTTCTTTTAAATTCCTTGGAAAAGACAATAGTTGAACTTAATGCAATCATACAGGATATCTCCCATCATCTTGGGGCAATTGTAAGCGGAGATCTGACTCAATTTGTGGACAAAGAATATTTAGGAGATTTTGAACCTATAAAAGATTCTGTTGTACAGATCATTAAATCATTGAATTACATATTTAAGAACATAAACATAAGCGCAGAACAAGTGGCCAGTGGATCTGAAGAAGTTGCGGAAGGTTCTCAGGTTCTTACCCAGGGAGCAACTGAACAGGCAAGCTCTATAGAAGAACTTGCAGCAACAATAAATGAAATCACTGAACAGATTATATCAAATGCAAAAAGTGCTCAGCAGGCGAAAATAATATCTGAAGAAACTGCTTCAGATGTGAACAACGGAACAAAATATATGGAACTCATGATTGAAGCAATGGATGAAATCAACAGTTCGTCTGTTCAAATAGGAAAAATAATAAAAGCAATTGAAGACATTGCTTTCCAGACAAACATTCTTGCACTGAATGCTGCAGTTGAAGCTGCAAGAGCAGGCTCTGCGGGCAAGGGATTTGCAGTTGTAGCTGATGAAGTAAGAAATCTTGCATCAAAAAGTGCGGAAGCAGCTAAAAATACAACTCAGCTCATTGAAAATTCTCTGAATGCTATTTCAAAGGGAGCAAAAATAGCTGACGAAACTGTTGAGTCATTTAAAATGATTGTAGATAAAACAAATGAAACAGTTTCAATAGTGGAAAGTATTGCAGAAGCTTCTCAGCAGCAGGCTTTAGGTGCAACTCAAATAAATTCAGGCATAGAACAAATTTCATCTGTTGTGCAGACAAACTCTGCAACAGCTGAAGAAAGTGCAGCAGCAAGTGAAGAACTGAGCAGTCAGGCAGCAGTGCTCAAGGGTCTTATTGAGAATATAAAATTAAGAAGTCTACATAAAGATTCTCACAATATTGATGTTGCTGAAGAGAATGATGATATTGATATTGATCATGACATTGATGAGCTTAGCAGTGCAGAGACAGATTGCTAACTTAGAAATTGTAATTCAGCGGGCGGACACGAGGTCCGCCCCTACGTAATGTAAATTTGTCGGTAATGGGTGAACATATATATTGTAAGAAATGTAAATTTATAAGTAGTAGATGGGCAGCAATGCTCATTTTTTAGTGTAAAATTATTTTGCAATAAAATATAAGGTATTATATAATTAATCAAATAAAGTTGTTTATGAACATATTATTAATGTTAAATTAAGAATTTAAAGCTATTATAAAGGTATAAATCATCGCAGGAGGAATAAATTTGAGAATCTTAATTGTGGAAGATGAAGTTAAAATAACACAGGCGCTTAATTATTTGTTCTCGAAACAAAAAATAGATGTTGATATAGCCAA